>CAYQMO010000006.1:0-5739 GCA_964418315.1 uncultured Geobacter sp.
TTCAGGTAAATGAAAATTTAATACAGGAAATAACAGCCCTCATAGTACGGGAAGTGAAACCTCGTAAGATTATATTGTTCGGTTCTCATGCACGGGGCACGTCTCGTGCTGATTCCGACCTTGATTTTATAGTTGTGGAGGATGGCCCGTTCGATGCGCAGCATAGTCGCCGGGCGGAAATGACTCGCCTCGGGAATATCATGTTCGACTACTTTATTCCGATCGATTTTCTTGTGTTTACCCCGCAGGAGATCGATAAATGGAAGGATGTAAAAAATCACGTCATCGCCCATGCCTTGCTGGAAGGGAGAACATTGTATGAATCAAATTGACCAAGCAGAGCTGTTATTATTGATGGCTTTAAAAGACATGAAAGCTATGGATCTGATGATAACACCGGAATCTATAGACGACGAAATTTTTGGTTTTCATGCGCAGCAGGCGGTTGAAAAATCACTGAAAGCATGGAGAAACGCAGCGTATCTGATTTGAACGAGGATAAAAGCCTGAGAATTCCTTAGGACCACATCAGAACGATCTTTTTTGCTTGCGCTTACCATCTATTTCATATATGTATGGGGAGCTTTTAGTACCTGATGGATGTTTTTCCTGAAGCCTTTTGCCTCTCCAGCGGTAAAAGGTTTTTCTTTTGCTTTCAGGCTACTATCAAATATTTGTCAGATTTTCTGTCCAATCGGGATTGGCATGGCTACTCAAAAAGAAGATACCTGTTCTCTCGTTACCAGTTTTGCTCTGCCGATACTTGTGTCAATGGGGCTTGAGCTGGTTGACATTGAATTCGGACGAGTCAGCGGATCGAATGCGGTTCTGCGTCTGTTTATCGATAAAGATGGCGGTGTAACGCTTGATGACTGCGCAGGGGTAAGTCGTGAGCTGTCACTGATTCTTGATGTAGAAGATGTCATTGCCTGCAACTATACCCTGGAGGTATCGTCGCCCGGTCTCGATCGCCCACTAAAAAAGCAGAGTGACTACGATCGTTTTGTGGGGCGTCTTATTAAGGTTCGTACCTATCAGCCTTTTCTTGATGATAGTGGTAATAAACGTAAAACTTTTCTGGGAAAACTTGAAGGACTAGTCGATGGTATCGTAAAGATGACACTTAACGAGGGGCAGAGTGCTTCTATACCGATTGAGCGTATTGCAAAAGCCAACCTTGAATTCGAACTCTAATCAGTAAACTTCCTATATGACCGGTAAGGAGAAGTAATCGTGGATACAATCATTAATCTCAAACATGCAATCGACCAACTTGTAAAAGAGAAGGGCATTGACCGTCGAGTCGTTCTTGAAGCCATGGAACAGGCAGTTTTGACTGCTGCCAATAAAAAATATCGCAATACCCGCGATCTTGAAGCCCATTACAATAATGAATCCGGAGAAGTTGAGCTTTTTGAATTTGTTACGGTAGTTGAAGAGGTCGAAGATTCCTATAAAGAAATTACTCTTGATGAGGCACACGAAATTGATCCGGAAGCTGAAATAGGTGATTCGCTGGGTGAAAAACTAGATTCCAGCAGCTTCAGCCGCATTGCCGCTCAAACTGCCAAACAGGTCATTATTCAGAAGGTTCGCGATGCCGAGCGAGAAACTATCTACAATGAATATAGTGATCGTATCTGGGAAGTAATTACCGGCATGGTGCGTCGTTTTGAAAAAGGAGAGTTGCTTATAGATCTTGGTCGTGCTGATGCTGTTCTCCCAGCCAAGGAGCAGATGCCTCGTGAAGTATATCGACCAGGTGACCGTATTCGGGCTATTATCACCGAGATTAGAATGACTACCAAAGGTCCGCAGATAATGCTTTCTCGAACTCATCCGAGTATGCTTGCCAAGTTGTTTGAGGCTGAAGTGCCTGAGATAGCTGAAGGAATTGTTGAAATAAATGCAATCGTACGTGATGCCGGCAGCCGTGCCAAAATCGCTGTTTCGTCAAATGATCGTGATGTTGATCCGGTAGGCGCCTGTGTAGGTATGCGCGGTGCGCGCGTTCAGAATGTTGTTTCTGAGTTGCGTGGTGAAAAAATTGATATTATTCCCTGGTCGGAGGATATTGCCCGCTTTGCGTGTAATGCCCTTTCACCTGCTCAGGTAGCGAAAGTTTTTGTCGATGAGGAAAAACGCGCCCTGGAAATTATTGTCGCAGACGATCAGCTCTCTCTCGCTATTGGTAAACGTGGCCAGAATGTCAGCCTGGCTGCCCGTCTGACCGGGTGCCGGATTGATATCAAGAGTGAATCAAAAGTCGCAGAGTCAGAACGGCAGGAATTCTCCTCTTTTGACGGCACTGAGGCTGATGATACCGAGGCTGCAGTTGTAGTTGCCGCTGTTATCGCCGATGTTGCAGAGGAGCAGGAAGCTGTTGCCGTTGAAAATGCTGCGGAAACGGTTGTCGAGTAATCCGTGATATGAGCCACACAAGTACTGCTGAATCACCGCAACGAAGCTGTCTCGGTTGCAGAGCCAGCAAAGACAAGAACATGTTGATCCGTTTTGTTCGGACACCTGAAATGGAGATTCTTCCAGATCTGGAAAATCGTCTGCCAGGCAGAGGTGCTTATACCTGTATCGACAAGCGTTGCCTCACTTCCGCTATTGCACAGAGACAGTTTAAACGCTCTTTTAAGCATGATGTTACCGTAATGCCGGCTGAGCAATTTATTGAGCATATTCGGCTGCTACTGCATAATCGTATTGTCGGGTTGATCGGGTTGGCAAATAAAGCGGGATTGATAACCGCCGGTAGTTCAATGGTCGTTGACGCAGCGAGGGCTAAGAAAAAACCGGGTTTCGTTATTGTTGCAGTGGATGTTTCAGAAGCAATCTGCGAAAAGATCATACAAACTGTAACGCTACACCGTATCACGCACCGAACTGTGTTATCAAAAGACGATTTGGGTCTGATCCTGGGTAAGGCGCCCAGAAGTGCGATCGCTGTAGCATCAGACGGTTTTGTGGCGCAGTTGGAGAAGGCAATTGACAGATACAAAAACTTCCTGGGGGAGGTATAGAAAATATGGGCAAAATTAATGTGGGTAGTTTGGCAAAAACGTTGGGTATTGAACCAAAAGAGGCGATTGCCAGACTTAAGGAAATTGGTGTTGACGCAAAAACGGCTACATCGCAAGTCGATGAAGGAGTCGTGGCGCGCTTGACAGCCCCCCAGTATAAAGATAGCGGAACTAATGAGATCAGGGTCGCATCAAATATCATTCGTCGCCGGGCTAAAGTCGCTTCTTCTGATAATGAGGCAGAGACGGCAGCGTCGCTTGCTCCTGCACATGTACAGGCTCCTGTAACTCAGGCTGTAGCCGAGACGGCTGCTGTTGTGCCCCATCTTAAAGTGATGCGTGCTGAAGAAGATAACGGCGTTGCCGCTGTTGCTATTGTTGCGCCACCGGAGCTGCAGCCACAGGTGGATAAACCGGTAGAGCCGGTCAAAGCGGGGCCGAATCAGGCCAGAATTCTTGGTATGGTAGAAATTCATGGGGTCACTAATCGTGCTACCAGGGTCGTTACCATAGACACTCCTGTTGCTCCGCGCACCGCTCCACAGCGTCCGATGCAGGATCAGGCTCAGCAAAGAAGGCCAGCCCCATCTGCTGCGGATCAGAGAAAACCGGCACCTGCTGTCGCGGATCAGAGAAGATCAACTCCTGGTGCGGAGCAGAGAAGACCTGCTCCTGGCGCGGATACAAGGCGTCCGGCGTCAGGCTACGACCAGAAAAAGCCGGTAATAACGCCATCTGCTCCGGCGACGGAACTTGATCGTTCCCGTATGAAGCAGGTGCAGCTTGCGCCGGAGAATCATCACGGCGGCGACAATAGGCGTGGTGTCGGTAAAAAAGATGGCGGTTCCAGCTACGGTGAAATTGGAAAGGGTGTCAAGAAGGGGGCTCCGCCAGCAAAGAAAAAAGAGCAGCCGCGCAAAAATGAAATTATTGAGAAGCGGGAGCGTGCATTTGATCCGGCGTATAAAGGATCGAAGAAACGCGGTGGCAAAGCGCAGGTTCCCAATACTAACAAAACTGAAATAACCGTACCGAAGGCGATTAAGCGAATCATTAAAATATCGGAAAGCATTTCGGTTGGAGAGCTTGCCAAACGTCTCGGGATCAAGGCAAATGATCTCATAAAGTCGCTGATGAAAATGGGCATGATGGTCACCATAAACCATCAATTGGACTACGATACTTCTGTTATTCTCGCTTCAGAGTATGATTATGAAGTCGAAAATGTCGCGGTAGACCTTGATGAGATTCTGGAGTCAACTGTCGATGCTCCCGAAACTTTGATAAAAAGACCTCCGGTTGTTACCATTATGGGGCATGTTGATCACGGCAAGACCTCGCTGCTTGATGCCATTCGGGAGACTAACGTCATAGCCGGTGAGGCTGGAGGAATCACGCAGCACATCGGTGCGTATGACGTTGAATTAAATGGCCGTAAAATAACTTTTCTAGATACACCTGGTCATGAAGCGTTTACTGCCATGCGTGCCCGCGGTGCCAAGGTAACCGATATTGTTGTTCTTGTAGTTGCTGCTGACGACGGGGTAATGCCGCAGACCAAAGAAGCGATTAATCATGCCAAAGCGGCTGATGTGCCAATCATTGTTGCTATCAATAAAATTGATAAGCCTGGTGCAAAACCTGATCGGGTCAAGCAGGAATTAACTGATCAGGGGGTTGTCTCTTCAGATTGGGGGGGCGATGTCACGATGGTGGAAGTTTCTGCAAAACAGCGCACCAATTTAGAGGGATTGTTGGAGATGATTCTGCTGCAGGCCGATTTGATGGAGTTGACAGCTAATCCAAACAAATTGGCGAAGGGTACCATTGTTGAAGGGAGACTTGACAAAGGTCGTGGACCGGTTGCAACTGTGCTGGTACAGGAGGGTACCGTTAAAACCGGAGACTATTGTGTTGTCGGCGTTCACTCGGGGCGCGTCAGGGCGATGCAGAATGATCGCGGTGAAAAGGTTATGGAAGCTGGGCCGTCCATGCCGGTTGAACTGGTCGGTCTGTCCGGTGTGCCGAACGCCGGTGATATTTTCGTGGCGATGAAAGATGAAAAACAGGCCAAGGAAATTGCCACGTTACGTCAGATCAAACAGCGGGAAGTTGAATTTGCCAAACATACCAAGCTCTCGCTTGAAGATCTTTATAAGCGGATTCAGAGCGGTGAAGTCAAGGATCTTAATGTCGTCGTCAAAGGCGATGTTCAGGGATCTGTTGAGGCTGTCAGTGAAACATTGCGGAAGCTGTCTACAGAAGCGGTACGTCTGAATGTAATTCACTCCGCCGTTGGAGCGATTACCGAGACGGACGTTAATCTCGCTGCTGCTTCAAATGCTGTTATCATTGGTTTTAATGTCCGCCCTGAAATCAAGGCGCAGGGACATGCCGAACGTGAAGGCGTTGATATCAGGCTTTACAGTATTATTTATGACGCCGTTGAAGATGTTAAAAAAGCGATGGAAGGTCTGCTTGATCCAACCTTCAAGGAGAAATTCCTTGGTCGTGTCGTGATACGTGACGTTTTCAGCGTACCGAAAGTCGGTAATGTTGCCGGTTGCTATGTTACCGATGGCAAAATGGTGCGTAATGCGCAGGTTCGCCTGCTGCGTGATAATGTCGTCGTGTACGAAGGTAAAATGTCATCACTGCGACGCTTTAAAGACGATGTCAAAGAAGTTGCCACCGGTTACGAATGCGG
>CAYQMO010000006.1:5839-42886 GCA_964418315.1 uncultured Geobacter sp.
AACCTTGAACAGGTTCAATATGCACAAACGTTCGGAAAAAGTTGCTGAAACCATTCATGAAATCATCTGCTCCATTCTTTCGCGTGGTCTGAACGATCCTCGCATCGGCTTTGTCACCATAACCGGCGTTGAGGTGACTGAGGACTTGAGTCTGGCGCGCATTTTTTTCACTGTTATTGGTGACGAGAAGGTGAAAAAAGATACTGAAGCCGGGTTGAACAGCGCGAAGGGGTTTATTCGCCGGGACATCGGCAAAAAACTTACTATCCGCCACACGCCGGAACTCATTTTTAAATACGATAAGTCTCTTGATTACGGCAGTCGGATAGAATCTCTTCTCAAGGAGATACAAACTGAACATGACGGAAACAATCCAGAAGATCATTGAAGTAATTCGCCGTAATTCCTCGTTTCTAATTACGACTCACGAAGGCCCTGATGGTGATGCAATAGGGTCATCGCTCGCACTGGCCTCTTTTCTCAGAAAACTTGGCAAGGATGTAACTGTCCATTATAAGGATGCCGTACCTGACCTGTACGCTTTTCTTCCCGGTGCAGATTCTGTTCTTCCGCATATTCCGGACCAGCATTTTGATGTTTCATTTGTGCTCGATGTTGGTGAGAGAAAGCGGGCTGGCAAAGAATTCTGCTGTTTTTCACGGGTGACCACAACGGTCAATCTTGACCACCACCTCTCCTGCGAAAACTTTGCCGACCTTAACCTCATAGACATTCAGGCTGCAGCAACAGGCATCCTTGTATACCGGATTGCAACTGCGTACGGGTATGCCTTTGACCTGGATACTGCATTATGTATTTACACCGCTGTAATTACCGACACCGGCTCGTTCCATTACTCCAACGCCAACCGTGAGGCATTTTCTGTCGCCGGTGAAATGATCGAATGTGGAATTAACGCATGGAGTGTGACAGAAATGCTCTATGAAAATCAGCCGGTAAAGCGGCTTCAACTCTTAGCACTGTGTCTTCCCACTCTCGACGTTTTCAAAGATGGTAAGGCTGCTTCCGTTACGGTAACGAGCGACATGTACGCCGCCAGCGGTGCCGATGCCGAACAGACCGACGGTTTTGTAAACTATCCACGTTCAATACGTGGAGTTGAAGTTGCACTCTTTTTCCGGCAGCTCGAGGAAAATAAATTCAAAGTAGGTTTTCGCTCAAGGGGAAATGTAAATGTAGCGGCATTTTCTGCAGCGCTTGGCGGTGGCGGACATCACAACGCTGCTGGATGCATCGTTGAAGGTACGCTGGATGAAGTAAAAGCTCAAGTATACGCCATTGTTGAACGTGCCCTTTGATTAACGGTTTTATAGTTATCGACAAACCGCCCGGCATTACCTCGCATGATGTCGTCAGCCGGGTTCGTCGCACACTGGGGATCAAAAAAGTCGGGCACACCGGTACTCTCGATCCTTTTGCCACCGGTGTTCTGCCGATAGCAGTGAATGACGGCACCAAAACCATCCCGTTTCTTGATGAAGGAAGCAAAACGTACGAAGCTCTATTGCGTCTCGGCGTTACCACCGATACACTTGATATGACCGGTATTGTCCAGTCGCGATCAGATTCATCCCATGTCACTTCCGAACAATTTGTCTCCGCACTTTCTCATTTTTCCGGTGCCATCAGCCAGATTCCACCCATGTATTCTGCGATAAAGCAGAACGGCCAGCCGCTCTATAAATTGGCACGACAGGGCTTCGCAGTTGAACGTAAAGCGCGTAATGTCGAAATATACTCTATGGAGTTGCTTTCTTTTGACTTGCCGCACGTTGCCATTCGCGTTGTCTGTTCGCGCGGTACTTACATTCGCAGCCTTGCCGATGATATAGGCCAAACGCTTGGATGCGGTGCCTCCTTGCAGGAATTGCGCAGAACAGCCAGTGGACCGTTCCATGTTAAAGATGCAGTGACTCTTTTTGAGCTTGAAGTCGCAGCAGGTGAGGGGAGGGTGGAGGATATTTGTCTGTCACCAATAGCTGCGCTCGGCCATCTTCCAGATATTCCATTGACCGCTCCAGGTGTCGAAGGGCTTCGGTTTGGCAAGTCACCCTCCTGGGACACGACCTTTCTTGATGCCCCGCTGGACTGTACTGAAGAAACAGCCGTGCGGCTGACAGCAGGCGGAACTCTTGTCGCAATCGCTTTACTTGTTCCGGGATATAATACGGATGCTGTCATTAAGTTGAAACGAGTTCTGTTATAATTTCATCTAAGTAAACCCCCGGCTGTGCCGGGGGACTCACAGAGTTTGACTTATACGGCAATATGCTTCACCGTCTTCACTACCAATATTGCTGATTTGAGATTTAGCTTGCAAAGAAAACATCAAAAGCTGGGGTGAAACGGGTTTTGACTTTTACCGATTGCGATCAGCCCCCTTTGAGGGGGCAGCAATCGTAAAACCCCCGGCTGTGCCGGGGGATATTTATTGATAAGATATTTGCCTTTACATGATGGTAACAATGTGGTAGGTAGTTCAACTCTAAATATCGTGTGCGTTTAATACGCTTTATAAAAAATGTAATGGAGGAATAACCAGTGCTGGAAACTGAAAAAAAGCAGGTAATTATTAATGAATACAAGAAACATGAGAGTGATACAGGTTCACCTGAGGTACAAATCGCAATTATAACTGCTCGCATCAACTATCTGACTGAGCATTTCAAAACACACAAGAAAGACCATCATAGTCGTCGTGGTCTCCTTAAACTTGTCGGTCAGAGAAGGCGTCTTCTGGATTATTTGAAGGGTAAAGAAGTGGTCAGGTACAAAACAGTTATCGAAAGACTCGGCATTCGTAGATAGTAATCGGTGGTATACCTGTAACTACAGATATACCACCGATTTTGTTTACAGAATGCTCATTTCAGAAAAGGGCTTTGAGGCCCTTTTTATTTTTGTTGGGGGCGTGGATAGAGCTTCTTTGAAAAAGAAGTTGTAGCGACGGCCCCAGCGCAACCCAAGAGGAGAATTACACATGGAACAAAAAGTTCAGGTTGAATTTGGGGGCAGAACAATTACGCTGTCCACCGGAAAGTTGGCAAAACAGGCCAGTGGTGCAGTTGTTGTCAGTTGTGGAGACACTGTGGTGCTCGTTACCGTTGTCGCAGCAAAAGAAGCAAAAGAGGGGCAGGACTTTTTCCCGCTTACCGTGAATTACACAGAGAAGGCCTACGCCGGCGGCAAGATTCCGGGAGGATTTTTCAAACGCGAAGCACGCCCGACCGATCCAGAAACACTTACATGCCGCCTGATCGACCGTCCGATCCGTCCACTGTTTCCTGAAACGTTTCTGAACGATACACAGATAATCGCAACTGTTGTTTCCGCAGACCAGGATAATGATCCGGGAATTTTGTCGATGCTGGGAGCTTCTGCAGCGCTGATGATCTCTGATATCCCGTTCAACGGTCCGGTTGCCGGTACAAAAGTAGCTCGCGTTAATGGCGCTTTTATCTGCAACCCGTCAGTTGAGGAGCTTGAAAAAAGCGATCTTGAAATCGTCGTAGCTGCCAGTCGCGATGCGATAATCATGGTTGAAGGCGAAGCTAAATGTGTTTCCGAAGCAGATCTGCTCGAAGGTGTTTTCTTTGCCAAGCAGGCGATGCTCCCGCTGATTGAAGCTCAGGAACAACTGCAGAAACTTGTCGGGGTGGTCAAGCGTCCCGTTCAACCGGTGGTTGTAGATGAAGTTCTGCGGGCGAGGGTGAAAGAGTTGGCCTACAGTCGCATCAGCGATGCTGTTAAGCTTAAAGCAAAAAATGAGCGTCATGACCAGATCGATCTGATCAAGGCTGAAACGGTTGAGGCTCTTAAAGACGTGTTCGAAGGCTCGGCAAAGCAGATTAAAGGGTTCCTCGGTGATTTTGAATATGACTGTGTTCGTGCTGATGTTCTGGATACCGGTATCCGTATCGATGGCCGTACGACCAGCTCAATCCGCCCGATCAGCACTGAAACCGGCTTTCTTCCACGCGTTCATGGTTCCGCCCTCTTTACCCGTGGCGAAACACAGGCACTGGTTGCCGCCACGCTCGGCACTTCAAGCGATGAACAGCGTATCGATTCCCTGTACGGCGCGTCACGCAAACGCTTCCTGCTCCACTACAACTTCCCTCCGTTTTCTGTTGGCGAAACCAGTTTCCGTCTAGGACCTGGGCGTCGTGAAATCGGGCATGGCATGTTGGCCGAGCGCGCTCTTGCCGCTGTTTTGCCCCCCTACGATGATTTTCCATACACGATACGCATCGTTTCCGAAACACTTGAGAGTAACGGTTCCTCTTCAATGGCTGCCGTCTGCGGCGGTTGCCTGTCTATGATGGATGCCGGTATCCCGCTAACTGCTCCGGTTGCAGGTATCGCCATGGGTCTGATAAAAGAGGGTGATAAATTTGCCATCCTCTCCGATATCCTTGGCGATGAAGATCATCTCGGCGATATGGATTTCAAGGTTGCCGGAACGGCAGAAGGGGTTACCGCCCTGCAGATGGATATCAAAATCGGCGGCGTCACCAAAGAAATCATGGAGCAGGCGCTCAAGCAGGCTCGTGAAGGTCGCCTCCACATTCTTGGTAAAATGGCTGAAACTCTTGCCGTACCGCGCGCAGAAATGTCTCCATTTGCACCTCGTATAACCACAATCTACGTTAAAACGGATCGTATCCGCGACGTAATCGGCACCGGCGGCAAGAACATCCGCAATATAACCGAAACAACTGGTGTCACGATTGACATCGATGATACCGGGCGTATCAACATCGCCAGCACTAACAAGGAGGCGTGTGATCTGGCTATCCAGATGATCCGCGGTCTTACCGATGAAGCTGAAGAGGGCAAATTTTACATGGGCACAGTCCGCAAGATCATGGATTTTGGTGCATTTGTCGAAATCATGCCAGGAACCGACGGATTGGTACATATTTCCGAACTCGACACAGCGCGCGTAAAACTGGTTACTGATGTTATCAAAGAAGGTGACACCGTACTGGTTAAATGCATCGGTGTTGATAAGAACGGCAAGATCAAGCTCTCCCGCAAAGAAGCGCTTGGCTATAATCTTGACGGATCAAAGGTTGTCGCTGCATAAATTTTAGTCTGCTGAAACTGTAATAACTACAACACGGAGATTATAAATGAAAACAGCCACCTACAAATCAATGTAAGTGGCTGTTTTAATTCCATCTCCTTTTCTTTAATCAGCCAGATGAACACGTGAGATGAATCTTATGGGGACCTGGCAAGAGTGGCTATCATCAGGGAACATTGCGGACGCAGTACAACGGTTTATCAGTTTCCGAGCTTGCTGTTTCTGTATTCAATGGTATTATGCGCCAAAGAGTCGAACGTCCGGTTTTGGGTTGCCTTTTCTCCGTCCGGTCGCGCTGCATCGACGTGCCGACAGAAACCTTTCTGGAGCGGCTGATTGCGTCGATAAATATTTGCCACGCTTTTTATTCTGATGCTTTGGGCGAACTGATGTTTTCCTGGGAGCGACCATGACCATGACAAATATCATCATCCACATTTTTCTGGCACTCACCATGCCACCACTGTTGTTAGGGGTGATCGGCAAAACAAAAGCCGCATTTGCCGGAAGGGTTGGTGCGCCGTTTCTGCAGCCGTATTATGATATTATCCGCCTGCTGCAGAAAGGGTCTGTCTTCAGTACTACTACCACATGGCTGTTTCGTGCCGGTCCGATTGTCGCGCTCGCAACTACTGCGGTTGCGGCACTGCTGGTTCCTTTTGGCGCACATCCGGCTCCGGTCTCCTTTGATGGTGACATGATTCTCTACGCCTATCTGTTTGCTCTGGGGCGTTTTTTTACCATGGCGGCGGCTCTGGACACCGGTTCAAGTTTTGAAGGGATGGGCTCTGCCCGTGAGGCCACCTACTCCTGCCTTGCCGAGCCGACCCTCTTTTTTGCGCTTATCACCCTGTCGCGTCTGTCCGGTACATTTTCTCTCTCCACAATGCTGGTAAACGTCAGCCTTGACGTTTGGCTGGATGCCGGAGCTGCGTTACTGCTTCTGGTTGGCGGAATGTTTATCGTCCTGCTGGTAGAAAACTGCCGTATTCCGTTCGATGATCCGAACACCCATCTGGAACTGACAATGATCCACGAAGTTATGGTGCTTGATCACAGTGGTCCCGCTTTTGGCATAATCCAGTATGCCGCTGCGCTCAAGCTGTTTGTGCTTGGCGCTTTTTTTATTCATCTGGCGCTGCCATATTCGACCGGTAACCCGCTGCTTGACTGGGGACTTTTCATTATTTCAATGCTGGAGCTCGCCGTTGTCATAGGGATTGTAGAATCAGTCATGGCGCGTCTGCGCCTGATTCGTATTCCTCAACTGCTGGTTGCCGCCACTATTCTGGCGGCGTTTTCTACTCTGCTGGTCATTAGGTGAAGCCATGTTTTCTTTAGCCGATCAACTTCTTGTGCTGGTTCTACTGATAAACTTTATAACACTCGGCACCAGTCGTCTGATTTTTTCAATCCGTGCGGTGGCGGTTCAAGGGGTCATTCTCGGAATTCTGCCTGGTCTGATGCATCCCTTTTCCTGGCGTCTGGTCGGGATTACGATTGTCATAATTGCTGTCAAAGGGTTTGTAATTCCGATGCTGCTCAGTCGCGCCGTCCGTTCTGCCGAGATCAAACGCGAGTATGAACCCTATTTGGGGTATGTCCCGACTTTGCTGCTTGGCGCGATCTTTACGGCTTTTTCGTTCGGTTTTGCCGGCAAGCTGCCGATGCTCCCGGAACATCAGCATTTCATGTTTGTCCAGGCATCAATCGCCACACTGATGACCGGTTTTCTGGTGCTGACAACCAGACGCAAAGCGATTTCGCAGGTTATCGGCTATCTTGTCATGGAGAACGGAATATTCATCTTCGGCCTGCTGCTGGCTGAGGCGATGCCGATTATGGTTGAAGCGGGGGTGCTGCTCGACCTGCTGGTCGGAACCTTCGTTATGGGGATTGTTATCAACCAGATCAGCCGTGAGTTCTCTTCTCTAGATACTTCGCTTCTGACCTCTCTGAAAGAGGAGTAGTTTTAATGTTTGCTGCCCTGATACTGCTCCCTCTAGTCGGAGCCGCTGTAACCTGGCTGATTCCGTATGACCGGCTGCGCCCGAAGGTGCTCGCGCTCTTCGCTTTTGCCCACCTGGGGCTTACCATTCAGCTTCTGTCGTTCACTCCGCCCCAATCACCCGGTGGCTGGTTTAACCTCGATCCACTCGGAAAAATCGTGCTTTTGAGTACCAGCATCCTTTTTTTTACCTGTGCGCTCTACTCTATCGGCTACCTTTTTTATCGTCGCGAACGCTCCAACCGTGTTCTCTGCATCGGACTTCTCGTCTGTCTGTCGGCAGCCTCTCTGGTTACTATCACCCATCATCTGGGGCTCATGTGGGTGGCGCTCGAAACCACAACCATATCTATGGCTCCACTGATCTATTTTAACCGCAACGCCCACTCTATTGAGGCTACCTGGAAATACCTGCTGATCTGCTCTGTAGGTGTCGCTCTGGCGCTCATCGGTCTCTATTTTCTGGCATACTCTACGATAGTTGCACGAGTCGAACCGTCACTGTTGCTTGATGACCTGATTCGGAATGCCGGTAAGCTATCGCCAGGCTGGGTTCATGCTGCGTTTGTATTTCTGCTGGTCGGTTTCGGTACAAAGATGGGTCTGGCGCCGCTTCATACCTGGAAACCGGATGCGTACGGCGAGGCGCCCGGTCTGGTCGGGGCGCTGCTGTCAGGCGGCCTGGTCAATCTGGCCTTTCTGGCGCTAGTTCGTGTTTATCAACTCTGTCTGGCGACCAAAGAGATAGATTTTTTTCAAAATACCCTGATTGTCATGGGGCTGTTTTCGATGATTGTTGCAGCGATATTTATGGCCAGGCAGGCTGATTTCAAGAGGATGCTTGCGTACTCAAGTGTAGAGCATGTCGGCATCATGGCGGTAGCGCTCGGACTTGGTGGCAAAGCAATTTTTGGCGTACTGTTCCACGTTCTTGCCAACAGTATGACCAAGGGGGTGTTATTTCTCTCTTCCGGAAACATCCACCGCTCCTACAACAGCAAAAGTACCGATCATGTGCGGGGCGCTCTGCGGCGCCTCCCCTGGTCGGGTGGGATTTTCCTGGCCGGGTTCATCGCCATCACCGGATCCCCCCCATTTGCCCCGTTTATCAGTGAATTCACCATTATCAGCAGCGCCTTCATTCAGGGGCGAATGCTGATAGGCGCGATTTTTTTGATCTCTCTGACGGTTATATTTATCGGCATGGCGCTGACCGTTCTTCCTATGGTGATGGGTGAAGCTCCTGCCGACAGCGAAACTACCGATTATCGTGACTCGATCTGGACTATCGGTCCGCCGCTGTTTCTGCTGCTGCTGGTTTTTCTGCTCGGTGTCTGGATACCGGAGCCACTTATGACGTTGCTGCGTGACGCATCGGCACTTCTGGAGGAGCGCTCATGAGTTTCGGTATGAAAACCTTTTACAATGGTACTTCATTTCCCCGTTGCGAGATACCAACGCCGGATATCGACACTTTCTTGCATTCTGTGCAGGATGCGGTGACTGCCGGATGGCGGGTCTGCTCCTATTTTGGTGTTCCAAATGATGGAGGAGCCACACTGTACTGTATCATGTCAGCCCGTGCCGGAAGGGGTGTCCTCGGGATTATCGCCACAACGGTCGGGCGCTCCTTCCCCTCGCTTGCTGCGGCCTGTCCGCAACTGCACCTCTTTGAACGTGAAATTGCCGAGCAATGCCTGACTCGCCCGGAGGGGCACCCCTGGTTCAAGCCGGTTCGCTTTCAGAAACCGCTCTGCGATGGAGAGGGTTTCTGGAGTACCACTGATGGTGGCGGTCTGCTGCCGGCAGTGATGGATTTCTACCGTGTTGAAGGGGATGAAGTTCATGAGGTAGCGGTAGGCCCGGTGCATGCCGGTGTCATTGAGCCAGGACATTTTCGCTTTCAGTGTCACGGTGAAGAGGTATTTCATCTGGAAATTGCGCTCGGCTTTCAGCATCGCGGCATTGAGCGGGCGCTGATGGGGGGGCCGTCAACACGCACCATGCATCAGATGGAGACGATCGCCGGTGATACCACGGTCGGCCACGCTCAAGCCTACTGCATGAATATGGAGTCACTGGGAGGTTATTTTGCTTCGCCACGAGCCGAGACAGTGCGTGGCATAGCTCTGGAACTGGAGCGACTGGCAAATCATACAGGGGATCTTGGCGCAATTGCAGGCGATGTCGGCTATCTGCCGACGGCATCGTTTTGTGGCAGGATACGGGGTGATTTTCTCAACATGACCGCGCTCTTATGCGGCAGCCGCTTTAGCCGTGGCCTGCTCAGGCCGGGGGGAATCGCTTACGATTGTGATGCATTAATCGCAGAAGAGCTGCACAAACGGCTGCAATCTGCACGCGAAGACCTGACCGGAGCGGTCAAATTGCTCTGGGACACACCCTCGGTTATGGCAAGACTCGAAGATGTCGGCATTGTCTCTGAACATGATGCCCGTGAGATCGGTCTTGTCGGGCCTGCCGCCCGTGCATGCGGACTTAACCGCGATGTCAGGTGTGATCATCCGTTCGGAATTTTCCGCATGAGTCAGATACCGGTTGTTACTGCGACCACCGGTGATGTCGCCTCCCGCACAAGGCTTCGCTGGCTGGAGGCTGAGCGCTCAATGGATTTTATCGATGAACAGGTACGCCATCTGCCGCGTGGCAGCTACCGTAACCAGGCGAAGGGGATTGTCGCTGATCGTTGTGCAATCGCGCTGACCGAAGGGTGGCGCGGTGAAATATGTCACGTTGCCTTGACCGATGACCGTGGCAGATTTGAACGCTACAAGATAGTTGATCCCTCTTTTCACAACTGGAACGGCCTGGGACTTGCCCTGCGCAATCAGCAGATTTCCGATTTTCCACTCTGCAATAAAAGCTTTAACCTGTCGTACTGCGGGTTTGATTTGTAGATTGAGACGCAGACTACCATCTTGGTTCCGGCTCGTCCGGTTGGGGCATGGGAGATAACACACTGATGACAGCAGGGACATTATCATGACATATCTGGTAAAACGCTTCCTGATGCTGATTCCGCTGATGATCGGCATTACTCTGATAACTTTCACCGTCATCCATCTGGCACCGGGCGAACCGGTCGAAATGCAGATGGCGATGAATCCCAAAGTCGGCAAAGAGGCGCGTGAGCGTCTGACGAAGTTTTATGGTCTTGATAAACCGCTGCATGAACAGTATTTCACCTGGGTTGGTCATATTGTCCGCCTTGACCTGGGGCGCTCCTTCTCTTCGGATGGTCGTCCGGTTATTGACAAGATCAAGGAACGTCTTCCGGTTACAATTTCCCTGAATGTAATAGCGCTGTTGATTGAATTCGGATTGGCGATTCCGATCGGAATTCTGGCAGCCACCCGTCGTGATACCTGGCTTGACAAGGGGATCACGGTCTTTGTCTTTGTCGGTTTTGCTGTACCGACCTTCTGGCTGGCGCTGCTGCTGATGTATTTTTTCGGCGTCAAGCTTGGTTGGTTGCCGATCTCCGGATTACATACGCTTGGTAGCGATTCCTGGGGGGTGGGGCGCTATCTGTGGGATCTGGCCAAGCATCTGATCATGCCGGTCATGGTGGCATCATTTGGCAGTCTGGCAGGTCTCTCCCGTTATATGCGCTCAGCCATGCTCAATGTCATCAGTCAGGACTACATTATGACCGCCAGAGCCAAAGGTCTTTCCGAGCGGGTTGTCATCTGGAAACATGCTCTGCGTAATGCGCTGCTGCCGCTGATCACTCTGCTCGGTTTTTCGATTCCGGGACTGATCGGCGGTAGCGTTATTTTTGAGACGATCTTTGCCATACCGGGGATGGGGCAGCTCTTTTATCAAGGAGTCATGTCGCGTGATTATCCTGTGGTTATGGGGATTCTGGTGATAGGCGCTTTTCTGACCTTGATAGGCAACCTGATTGCTGATCTCTGTTATGCCTTTGCTGATCCGCGCATTCGGCATGGGGAAGGGTAGGGCGATGGCGTTCAAACAGACATATTTCTATTCAATTTTCTGGCCGCGCATCCGGCGTAACCGTCCGGCTCTCATTGGCGGCAGTGTTGTGCTGGCGCTTTTTCTTGTTTCTCTGCTTGCCCCAGTTATCGCCCCTTTTGATCCGAGCGCCATTAACGCATATTCGGTGCTTTCTCCACCTTCTTGGCATCATTGGTTCGGAACCGACGAGCTTGGCAGGGATGTGCTGAGCCGTGTCCTTTATGGTTCCAGAGTTTCCCTGAAAGTCGGCTTTGTTGCCGTTGGCATCGCCGTTTCAATTGGCACGGTAATCGGTCTGGTATCCGGTTATTTCAGCGGTCTGGTAGATGCCGCCCTGATGAGGGTCGTTGATGTAATGCTCTGCTTTCCCGCTTTCTTTCTGATTCTTGCGATCATCACCTTCCTCGAACCTTCAATCTGGTACATCATGATGGTGATCGGTCTGACCGGCTGGATGGGGGTGGCTCGTCTGGTGCGGGCAGAAACACTCTCTATCCGTGAAATGGATTATATTCTGGCAGCCCGCTGCATAGGCTGCTCCAACATCCGCATCATTTTCCGCCATATCCTCCCCAATGCCGTTTCTCCGGTACTCGTCTCCGCAACATTAGGTATTGCCGGCGCCATCCTGACCGAATCGGCGCTCTCTTTTCTCGGCATCGGTGTTCAGCCTCCGACCCCAAGCTGGGGCAACATCCTCACATCCGGCAAGGATTACATCGAATTTGCCTGGTGGTTATCGCTCTTTCCGGGACTGGCTATTTTAGTTACCGTACTCTCCTATAACCTGCTGGGTGAAGGGATCAGGGATGCGCTTGATCCGAGGGTGAAGCGGTGAGAGTGCTGCAATATTATAGGAAAATAAATCTTCAAGATTTTGACATGAGCGCATCCTGAAGCATCTGCATAATTTTCCTCATCGTTCCCACGCTCCAGCGTGGGAATGCATCCCCGGACGCTCCAGCGTCCCGGTTTCAGCATGACGCGACGCTGGAGCGTCACAGGCTTCGTTCCCACGCCGGAGCGTGGGAACGATAAATATCATATTTATGGGACACTGTTGGGACAATTAAGCTTTAAGCGGTGATATGCTTTGTTGTGAATTTGTGTCCCGCCAGTGTCCCATTTCAAGTTTCAGGCAAAATAAAAGGACTCACAATCTACTGTAAGTCCTTGTTTTTTGGTGCCGAAGCCGGAATCGAACCGGCACAGCTTTTCAGCCGAGGGATTTTAAGTCCGCTGTGTTTCAACTTTTGCCATATTCTGTGTTATAAGGATTGTATAACACAGGCTGTAAAATCACACACTTATCGTTTTTCATAACTTTCAAAAATCCCGTATTATACGATTAATTATACCTGTAATTTGGCAACTATATTGGCAACTTTGGCAACTGTTTTTAGAGCCGAGGGATTGAAACTCCCTTGTCAATACGGTAATTGGTTTATACCATCTTCTATCGTTTCTGGGTCTAAAAAAGTGTATTTCATTGTCTGTTGAATTGTTTTGTGATTTGCCAGTTTTTGGACAACGGCAATTTTGGTGCCACTTCTGACCAGTTGTGAAATAAAGGTATGCCGCAAATCATGAAATGTAAAATCTTCTATTCCCGCCCGCTTTACCGCCATTTCGTATCCTTCGCTAATATCTTTCCACATCTCGGTTGTTCCTGGCTTGTAGAACACATAAGGGCAATCATCCAGCTTAACCGCAAGACGTTCTTTTAAGACCTTAATGGCTGTTGAACCAATCTGGTTCCGAAAAGCATCTCCATTTTTGTCTTTTGGAATATCCAAATAGGTGAGGTTTTGTCTGACCATGTTCCATTTCATTGAAAGGATTTTGCCTTGCCGAATGCCCGTAGCAAGTGCAAATTCAACAATCTGACGCAGTTCTGGACTGTGCTTTCCGCATTCTTCTTTTAGTTTGGTTATCTCGTCCAGCGTCAAGCATGTAATACGGCTATTTTTGGGGTCTTTTTTATTGATACGTGACATTTGACCAATCACGTAATCACTTACCATTCCATTCTCTTCGTTTGCGTGGTTAATAATACGTTTAATCGTAGATATCTGGTTATTAATTGTAGATTGCGATAGCACAGTTCTATTTTCTGGATAGATTTCATCAGGATTTCTTGCTTGAAGAACAGCTCGGCGGTTGTCATTTTTGTATTTTAGATATTCTTTTACATCATCTGCAGTCAATTTATTGAGCTTGATATGACCAAGTCGGGCTTCTTTTACCTGATTAAGTATTCGTGTTTTTTCGGTTATACCGCCTTGTTCCAAAACTTCACTGTCAGTTAGATAGTATTGGTCAATGTATTCACCAAGAGTAATATCTTTTTTGTTTGAAACGTGTGGTTTTTTAAGAAGAATTACTTCTCCCTGACGACGTTTTAAAAGTTCTTCGGCAACCTTTTTATCTTCTGAGCCAGAACTCTCATAAATCATTTTTGCTTTACCAGTTTTACCGTCAAGTCCACAGTAGTAGATATACCAAATTTTACCTACATAATGGTATATAGACTTATCTGGACGTTCCCGCTTAAAGCTTCGTTGAAAAACGCCTGGTACCTGAGTATCCTTGGCTTTGCGTCCTCGTTTTTTTCCTACTCTTTCAGCCGTCGCAACAACTGGTTGTTTTTTTCTCTTAGTTGCCAATATTTCAGATGTTGGCAACTCCTCGGTAGGTTGTTCAATGACAATAGATTTATGAGCCATTATCCTATCCTCTCCTCTTCAAGAATTGCGTGTTCCAAAATAGATGTTTCAACCCTTACACTCGTTCCGAGATATACGTGTGGCATTCCCCGTGTGATTAGATTACGGATATGTTGTTCCGTAATATTGAATTGCACCGCCAAATCTTTAACTGACTTATATTCTCCGTGTAATTTATTTAGTTCTCTCACTGTCCATTTGGCTTTGCCTTTGATAGCTTCTTCCAGTTGTGGATACAAAATCTCCGCAATTTTATTTGCTAAACGTCTGACCTCATCATCTGTCATAGTCATTTCCATACTAATAATCTCCTTTTTTGGTTTTGTTCTATTTTTGAATAATTCCGTTCGTCGTGGTTGTAAACACAAGGGGCTATAATAGCTTTTATCTCACTGTTTATGAGCTGAGTCAACAGTTTATATTATAAAAGTTGCCAAAAAAGCTATTTTTAACTTAGCCTTCGTCGGTTTTTAAAGTCGTTCCCCAGCGGTTCCGTCCGTCATGATTTCTTCGGAAAAAGCATATCTTCGGAAACGTCACTAGCATAAATCCTGAATGTTGGTTGTATCTGCAGTTGCTGTTGCTGTAGCTCATCAAGTACATCGTCGATAAATGTCTGATTCCCGTTATTTAAATCATATTCGTGCAAAGCCATCTTTAAAATATATTCTGCATCTGCAAACGTTAGCCTCTGGCGGTATTGTTTGTCGTCTCGGAGTCCGAAACATGGTGTTAGAAAAATATCGCCTGTTGAATTACGCTGTTCTTCAAGAATTCTATTTGCGATGTCAACAATAGCTTGTCGGTCAACGTCTGGGCGAGTAATGTTTATTTTGGTAATACTTCTGCTGGACTCTTTGATTTTGTCGTCTGAGATTTCCTCTCCCAGATAAAACTTGATAGTGCGTGTTTCTGGTAAATCAAAAGCATACAATCCAATTTGACCGCCCTTTATATTCTTTTTAAACTTTCCGTAACGTTTGTCTATTTCATACTGGTTCACAAAATCAATATCACTGAAAAAACCTTGGTATTGGTCGCCTATCCAGAAGGTGAAATCTTCACATGGAGTTGGGTCTTCTTCGTCTTTTCTCCAGTTTCTAAATAAAGCGAGACATACTGGAACTTCGGTATCTTTGAACAGTTTATAATTCAGACTTACTACTGTTTCGAGGTATTCCCTGAATTCGCCACTGTTGATAAAAGAAAGCGGGATAATAGCAGCAACAAACTCCGTTTGTTCCAGGCATTTATGGATTGATTGAAGGTAAATGTTTGTGAACCATTCAAAATCATGCACTATACCCCTTTTTTTAGCTGACGCTTTGTCCAAATATGGAGGGTTTGTTACGATAAAACGGTAGCCTGACGGCATATCCACAATTGTATCTCTCTGGATAATGTCAGTCTGTTTAGGGTCTTTATCATAACAGTCAACGGCGTTGTGATAGCCTGCTTCGTTCAATAAGCGGACGAGGTCTTTGTTTCCAGCGAACGGCTCCAGAATAATATCTGTTGAATTTATCCTCGATGCCCAGTTTTTAAAAGCTGGATGCAGGAAAGGGTTATTATCGCCAGTTGCTTCTGTAAAGTACTGTCCTAACTCTCGTTTGTCTAACATATCAATTCCTTATTTAGAGAAAAGGGGCAGTTTTGCCTGCCCCTATTATTCGTTGTTTGTGCCTGTTTTTGGCTCACTCCGCAACATGTGTCTGCTCATATTTTCCGAGGATTGCGTCGTTATGCTCAGTTAAACTAGGGACTGGCTCGTAGACGGATAAATCTGGGCGGATTTTCCGTGAGGGGTTTTGCCGAAAAGAAAGCATGTGGATTAGTCAAAGACATCTGTTTAACGGTTGCTCGCTGGCACCATGGCAAAAAGGACATTTCTGGTAGTTTTCAACTTTTTTCAAAGCATCGGCTCTGTCAGTAAAACTTCCGATAACTCTCATTATGTCACCGCCTTCTGGAACGAGTGGAATCCAGCGTCCGTCGATTTTTACAACATGACCAACATAATGGTCGCTCCATAGGTCTTTTTCATAGCAAACATTTTCTTTCCAGCGAAACTCGCTGTTGTCTAAATTTTGCATTTTGTTGGTCATGCTCCTTTCTTATGCGGATTTTAACCGCTCTTCCTGATAATGTTTTTCAAGGTATGGTTCAGTTGATATGAAGCAGTTAATGCAAGAACATTCATAATCTTCAAACCCATACCGTCCGCCATAATTAAATACACCTGTTGCGTAATCTCCGCATATATTGCAAATTCCGTGATTGTTATAATCGCTTTCAGCTTCTATTTTTGTCAGTGGAGTTCTCCATTAATCGGATTTTTTAAAGGGCGGGTAAGCCATACGCCGTCCCTTGGTTTTCCAGATATCCCTAAAATTTATATTCTTGGTTTATATACTGCATTATTGTTGACTGTAAAAAAAAGAAAAGCCCAGGTTGAGTTCTGGGCTGTCTTCGGGTTAGTGAAGCAATTATAGCTCTGTGTGGTGCTCTATCCAGTATTTTGCGGTTGTTGCAGTTTTAAGTCGTGTGTCATTGGGATTTTTCTTAACGAGTCTGTCTCTGATTGAAATAGCCCAGTTAATCTGTGCTGTGGTTCCTTTAAGCTTCGGTAATCCAAGAGTTTCTTCTTTTTGTTTTGCCTCCTTGACAGCATTTTTTCGTTCTTCACGGATTCTTACTATTTCCGCAGCAACCTCTTCAGCAGTTTCTTTTGTTGTATATTCACAACGCCATGCTATCGGAAATGCATTTTCAGCTATAAATTGCATTACAAGTTCTTCGTCAGGCTGTGTTGAAAGGAATTTATCAACCTTGTTTTTGAGTTCGTAATACTGCCTATCTTCGTATCGTTCATTTGAATAGACTGGTTCAATATTTAAACCCCTAATTTCAACTGGTTTATTTTCAGAACGTTCGGCATTTATGAGTTGAATTATCTTATGTGACTTGTATTGTTCTGGAAAAACAATAGCTAAAACACGTTGAAACCCCTCGTCTTTGATTGTTTTTATTCCGTCATCAAAAACGATTACGTTATAATCATAAATGCTACCAGAAGTTCCCAGTGCTCTCTTAACCTGATATAGACCAGGCTTATAATTATTGAATGTAAAACAGCCATTCCCACCACCTGACAAGCTCTTCTTGGCGGGTGCAATTGTTTGTGTTTTAGGATTAGCTCCTGATTCTGAATACGTCACGTCCACCACTTTCAGAAGTGTCGGTGTGTTACCTGCGTAAGAGCTAACCTCAAGTTTACATGTATCAATTGTCATTGTTCCACTTCTACCTAAATTAATTTCGTCATAATAATCGCCAAATGTTTTTCCAAATTCTGCTCGTAAAACTTTATCTAAATACTCGTAGTTCATGTTGTTCTCCTTAATTTTTTATGTTTTTATACTGTTATATCAGCAACATCTGTGTCTGTTATTATCTTACGCCCTACTATTCATACGCCTGACATTTTATATATTTTTCCGTTTTGTAAACTGCCAGGTTCATGTGTCGGATTTTTTATTAACCGAAATATCTGTTAATATTTTGACAAGAAAAAGGGAGCTTTTTCAGGCTTTCAGAAATCCGTTCAATCGAACAAATCTATATAACCAGTAATGTATGTCCGTTAGGGCATCACCAAATTGTTCGTATGCCTCTTCTGGCGTTGGCATTGCGGATAAGTGACTATCAACTTCAGCACGGTCAAATCCGTCATATAGTTGCCTTTTAATCTCTTGAAAATCGTATATTTCGTATTCCTTGTTCTTTTGTTCTATATACAATTTACAAAACACATCTGCTATGCGTAGTTCTATTGCTATACTCTCTCTGATTTTCTGCTTAATTTCGTGCATGTTAGTCTCCAATGATACTGTTAAATCCGTTCGAATTTTGGTTTTAAGTAATAGTTCATGGTTTCGTTGCCGTCGTGTCTATGCGTTACTGTTTGCCTACCCACCCCTTTTCCATATCCACAAACCACCCATCATTTCCAAGTGGAATAATTCCAAGATTTTCTTGAGCTTGACCAATTACAATTTTTCCAAACACGTCAATATCCTGTTGGAGTTCTCTTTCAAAACCAACCTCGTCAAGAGTCGCAATAATTCTGCAATCATTTTCAATAGTAGTTACTACAAGGTTATTTTCATTGCCACCTATCGAAACTGGAAAAAAAGTTATTTTTCCATGTACCCCACATATTTCGTCTACGGAAAATCCGCACCTCCAATTCATTAAAAGAATATCCCAGATGATGTCCATATGGTCGTCTCTGCAAAACGGATTTTTAACCGCCTTTTCAACTAATTCCCATACAGCTGGTGATAAAAAAGTTGAAATGTTTTCGTGAATTTCCTTTTTTTTCGCCCAGCATTTAGTCACATCTACCGCCCCAGACTCACAAACTTTGTAAGCAGGTGCTATTGACGGGTATGTATGCCGATTGTAATTTCCAAATTCTTCCATGTTTTTAAATGTTAAGACTTTTTTCATCGCTTTCTCCTTTTAGTTTTAGTTTTAAAGTTATTAGCTCGTCGCCCGTTGCAGTCAGGACTAGCGCATTAATAAATCGGCTAAACGGTTGGTGGTCACCATCACAAATGCACATAAACACTTTTTCATAGTCGCTTGGTATTAGGCTACTTCCTTCAGGGCAAGCTCTGGAATTTTGCCGATAATTTTTTTAATGGTCATGTTTGTGGTGCAGATTTTAATACCGTATTTAGCGTTGTGGTTATAAGTTCTTCCGCTGGTTTCAACCTTAACGACAACCAGATTCGAGTGTTCCCGTGCTTCTCCGAAAATGTCCGCTGATTGTGCAGCAGTAATACAATCGCTGAGGTTACGGTAACAGTAGTAACCGCCCTGGTGATTAGGTGTTGCCTGCTGGGTCTTTGTTTTGTTCATTTCCCAGGTTGTACCGTCCCAAACTGAGATAAGCGTGCCACTTTTCCGAATCATAGCTTTGTAGCCAACTTGCTTAATAGCCGTTTTCACGAGTATTTTAACTACCTTCTTACCAGTTATTGAAGCTATTACGCTTCCGAGCGGAAGGTTGGACTTCGCCAGTTTCATAATGCGTGGCTTGGCGTCTTCCATATCGGTAACTGTGACTTTCCCGCCTTTTCTGGTAACGAGGAAATACTCTTTTTGAACTGTTGAGCCGTATCGATGCATAGTTAGGTAGCGATACTGAACAAGGGCTCGTCCTGGTGCCACATCGTACATGTCAGTGTTGAGCATATCGCCCAGGAATTTGCCACGCTTACGGCTCCATTCGGTTGTGTCGTATGGATAGTCAATCAAACCCTTTTTCTGTGCCAGAGCAACTATTTCACAGGCTTTCTTGTAAGTTGCGGTTTCGCATTTGATAATTTCACCGTATTCTGTACCTCTTACTACATTCGATACTTTCATTGTATTCCCCTTTTGTTGCCCTCTTGGGCTGGATTTTGTTCTTGACCAAAAAAAAAGAGAGGCGTTGCCGTTTGCATGGTAGTAATTGCCATTCTCTTTCTCCTTCGTCTTTAAGTTGGTGTTGCAATCCCCGGAACTTGGGGCAGTTTTCTTTAATCGTTCGTACTGGTATATGAATCAACCGGTAAGAATCAAATCGTAACTCGATAATCTATATTCCGATTTCCAGGTTATTTTTTACAATAGTATTTTTATGTTTACATTATTTAGATTATGCACTAATATGTTCCTCGTAGTTGTTGTTTGAATCGCGGTATAACCTGAAATATTCCTCAGTATTTTTTTAAATTTTGGATATTATAAGTTAAAAATACTCTTTTGTCAATAAAAAAATAGTATGCTGTAAATTAAAGGAGGATAGTATGTTTTTTGATGAAAATGGAAAGCCGAATTACACTAAGGTTGGATCACGCTTATTGCAGATAAGAATGGTACAAAAAAAGAAGATGAATCAGAACGTATTCGCAACAGAAATAGCAAAATGTTCGCTCGCGTCCTGGCAAGAACACGAAACTGGCAAATCTGCACCTAGTGCAAAAGTTCTATTCTTTTTAATAAAAGCGGGATTTAGTGCCAATTGGATTTTAACTGGTGAAGGTCAGAGGGAATATCCAGGTGTGGTTAAATCGGAAGTATCAACACCTGTTGATAGCAAAGAATCTATTGAGAATATGGAAACCGTGGTAAAGGTTTTGTGGGAGGAAGTCGCTAGTTCTGGAGCGACGTTAACACCAACTGGCGCTTCTGGAATTGTTGCGATGGCGTTTGAAGAATATTCTGTAACAGAAAATTACGAAACTCTCTGCAAAAAGATGAAAACATATGTGCGGTTAGCCAATCAGGAGAATAAATAAACACTATTATTTTGTAGTTAGCCTGTCGCTCCGCTCGCTAGGCATATTCATGTTCAAGTATCCGTGATTACTACACGAAATACATTAAAATCCGATTTAAACATATTACAACTACATTAGAACAGTTAATACTCTGTCTCGTCCAGGCAGAAATTAGGCTCTTCTGTCCTTCTTTCGGTGCTCGTTGCCACCGGTACCTATCCTTTGCAGAGGCTTATCGGAATTTTGGCTTATTGGTGGTCAACTGGTTCTTTGTCGATGTCTGGGGTAGAGTTAAAAATCCGTCAGGGTTGTACGCAGCAGAAATATGGTTAAAAATATCATCGTCGGTAAACAACGTGGCGACGGATGAGGTTGTGTTCCAGTTTATGCCTTGTCCCTTTCCTTTGTTCGATGGCGGTTTTGTCTGGTTCGGCTGGTTTGTGCCGAATGCCTGAAGGTTTGCAACAAGTCCAAAAGTTTGGTCTATGACAGCACCACTGGAAAAATCCGACTGGCATTCAGGCATATTGACGACGAGAATAGACGACGCCGAAGGCAAAGGACAAGCTTACGCAGGGAAAGTGGCTTGTAGGGCGTTTTTGGACGTTTTAGGTGTTTGGATGCGGATTCGGGAGGTTTGGGTGGTTGTTGGGGTGGTGAATTCGAGTAAATTGCCTGCGATGTCGCTTCTGCCTGGCACATGTGGTTTTCCAGTGTGCAGATCAGAGTAGTTGATAGAAGAATCCCCCTTTCCCCGGTTTAGTAGAGAAAGAGGGTTATTTGATGCTTGCTTATTCTGCTGTTTGCATTGGGCGTTCCATATAACCTTCTGATATTAAATCCTCTTCCCAGCCCTTTTGATATTCTTCCGCCGCAGCCTCCTCTATTAATCTCCGACCTTCTCTCGAATATTCATTCATTCCTTCTGACAAACCTTTAATTATTCTTGGTGTGCCGTCCATTACCCAAGTTCTTTCAAGTGTAAATCTTCCGACTGGAAGTACGTCAAAAACATAGGGGCGTGCGTCCATTCCAAATTCTCTTTGATATGCAAGCCTCAATGGGTCGTCGGCTGGTGGGTGTCCAGGGTGAAACATTCGTCCACTTTCCATCTCGGGGAAATTGCCCAGCGGTTCGTCAGGGAAAATGTTCCGACACAGATTAGCTGGTAACCAGTGATAATCATAGTCCAGAAGGTCATCTGCAGCCCATGTGATTTTGCGGTCTTTTTTCTTTTGTTTTGAATCAACAAGTTCATTGTTCTTAACTTTTGTAAATTCCGGGTGAATTGCAAGAACATCCCAGATATATTTGCAATAGATGTAGTATTCACGCCACTGTTCCAGCTGTTCCTGGGCAGTCATGGCAATATCCTCTTTATTTAGCTTCTTTACTTTATCTACATCTGACTTGAATTCATTCATCTCCATGATTTCTTGTATTTCCTTGACGCTTCTTAACTGATCTTCCGTGATAGGAACGGCTGGGTTAATAAGATCGGTATCCTGAGCAGTAAATTGAAACATATCGGTAAGACGCCAGCTTTGAACTCCATCAACCTTCCGTGCATCTCGTTCCCCGGTCAAGCAATTCCGCCCTGACAAATAGCTTACAAGAGCTGTAATGCCCTTGCCATGAAAAGGGTCAAGAACTATATCGCCCTTGTTTGTGTGGGCTTTAATAAGAAGCTCCATTAGCCTGAAAGGTTTTGGACTTTCTTTACCGGAATTGCGGTTTGCCTCACTTCCTGCATAACTACCGCCTACCATGGGAGTTGTGATTAAGTCAGTTACCCGTTTTTGACCTCCAAATAAATCTCGGAAACCCCATGTTGCCTGTTCATTCCATGTGTGCTTAGCACCGGGGCGAGTCAGCCAGATAATGTATTCAATGGCTGGAGTGTAGCTGTTCTTGTTTGATAGCCTCCATTCGTTGTTGTTTGATTTATACCAGTGCATAATTTGCGTCACGACAAGGGGCTTTGCATTTTCTTTGTCACGTCGATTACGGATGTCGTTGTAAATTTTTAAAGCATCTTCCTCGGCTTTGATAAGGACATTACACCCCTTGTCATTTTTGAGCATTTTTTCAGCTTTTTTCAAAGCTTCATTCGCAGATGCTACTTCACTGTCTGTAGGCGGGTTTCCGTTTTGACTATCTCGACGGAGCTGGATAGCGTTACAAGCTTTTTCTGCTTTGTCACGGGCTTTGACGAGATCCTTATATGTTTTGTCATTTTTAAGCAGACCCTCAGCTTTTTTCCATGCAGCATTAGCTGCTTCAACCTCTTTGTCAGTTGGCGGATTTCCAATAATTGGTGAACTGGAAACGTAGTCAGGCAAGAGTCTGTTATTGCAAAATAAGATTGCTGAACCACCTTTTTTTAGAACCCGCCCAAACTCTTTTAGATAAGGTGCAGGGTCAAAATTGTGGTCCCATCCGCCAGAAATGCCACTATTGTAAGGTGGGTCAGAAATTACGGCATCTATTGCCCCGTTCTCAATAGTGTTCAGTAGAGATAACGCCGGAAGTTTTGTGAGTATTATGCCCCTCCGTTTAATATACTCCTTTGACATTCTGGGCGGAATTTTTGGCTTTACTACGCGATTATCCCGCTTTATGACTTCGAGCTTAGCTTTTGAAACAGCCATAACGCCGTTGAAAACTTTGGCTTTGATATCCTCATAAGCACTTTCCTGAACAATTTTAGCGAAACGAATACTATCTTCAGACACGTTGAAAAGCTTTTCAGCATCTGCTAGAGAGACTGAATTTTCGGTGTCTGCTTTTTTTTGCCCCCATTTGAGGTTTGCGAATTTTGCCGCAATCATTGCTCGTTGGCTAGTATCCAGGTGACGACGGCGCATATTTGCAGACATCACAAGTTCAAACAACTGGTCTTCCGTCCCAGTGAACTCTTCAAAATGTTCAGTTGCTCCGTCCCAGTGCAGCTCCCGCAAGGCTTTATAGCGGTGTCGTCCGTCAGCGATTTTGCCTTTATACAAAATGACTTTTTCATGTAGATCATTTTTCTTGATATCGTCTCTAAGTGTCTCGAATTCTGTTTGAGTCATTTCTGGGAATACCTCCGCAAATGGGTGATATTCCAGTTCTGGTAATTGTGGTGGTGAGACCTCAATCTCAGTAGCCACCTGCGCATCGCTATTCGTCATAAATATTTTCTCCTGATTTTGATTTGGTTTTGGATATAGTTATTAAATACTACGATTATGTGGCATTCCGTCATTAAAAACGCTGTTGAACGGGTCGTGAAACATATCAGTTGTGTGTATTCCAGAGTCCTGGTTAAGGGAATCGTTTGAGCTGTTATGAACGTCTTCATGCATACCAGAATTATTCTCGGCATAGTAATAATAATAGTCGTTCTCGCTTGTAAACCAGCAGGTTTCAGAAAAATTTACTGGATTATAGTTTCCTTTCTGATTTGTTTTTTTAATCAGGTACCCCAGCCATACTATTGTGAGAATTATTGCGGATGGAAATATCATAGTTCACCGAGTCCGGTTGAAAACCCACCGTCAAAAGTGCTCGTAAACGTGTCATTCATTGAGTTCATACTGTCGTCAATAAAATGGTTGTCGTGGTGATAAATATTAAAATCGCACCATTCATACGCTGGGTTAAACATCATTTCGTGAATCATGTCAAGAGGATCAATCCCGCAACCGCTACTAAATATATCTCCGTTGAGGCTGATGCCGGCTCCACTACAAATGTCATTGTCAGTGTCAGTAATGATTGAAAACGTGTCATCGTCATCCTGGTTAGCAAAAAGGTTTTCACTGTTTGCGACGTTGTCGTCGCTGAATCCGTTGGTTCCGTTGATGCCTGCAGGCAGTACTGGTTGGTTCGGAAGAGACTGCATCCAACCATAAATTATCAATCCGAGTGGTATTAAAATAAGTGCTTCCATAAATTATTCCTTATGTTTTGTTCGTGGTTCGTCGGGTTTATCTCGGCGTTCGTCAGGTTTATTATTCCTGATGGTAAATGTTGCATTGATGAGAGCCTAACATCGGGTCATACCAGGGATCGAATTCATCAAAAGTGTTTTCAACCTCCGCTGTAACTGCCAGATATTATATGATTGATTCCGTTGATAAGCCCCGAAAGAATATTACTAGGATTATTCCGGAAATTCAGGTTAGAAAGACCGCTCCGCCTAGTCCGTATAGGAAATCGGCAAGAATTATGATTGCGGTTAAAACTATTAAAAGGGTTTTCTGTCTTGAGTTCACTTGTTAGCCCTTGTGAAAAATATTGTCATATAAATAATCTTGCGTCGGATCAGTCCAACTGTCATTCCGATGCAATCCGTTCATATCCGATACGCTGAAAGCCGTTTGAGCCATAGCCATTGATATAAGCATAGCCATAGCAGACGAAAGCAGAATTTTGCGCAGGGCTGTTAAAATTTCTAACGTCCAGACGTTCAAGGGATCTCTTGTTACTGCGGTGAATACGGTAAAATATGATTGTGAGTATGATTGAAAGAATTATCATTTTTACCTCACAGCCGATATAATCGGCTTTACTATTATTTTGTTTATCATCTGCTTTAATTCCTTAATTATCCAGTGAGTAAGAGGCTTTACGAAGTTTGGCAACTACTTTATCTCATGCATCCTGGTCAGTGAAACTGATGAGATTTTCCATTGTGTTTCTTGCTTCGATTTTAAGATTTTTCAAGCTCATTACTCCTCACCCTCCATCAAAATCGTCACCACCGGTTCGAGGTTGTCTCCGCCTCCAACAGTCACTTTTAGCGTGTGGTTTTTCCGTCCAATTCTTAACTGAAACAACATCGTTGATTCGGAAAGTTTTTTGACAATTCCTTTCTGTGACATATACAACAAATTCCAGACAATGCCTTTTAGGTCGCCCTGCTTTTTGTCAACAGCGGTTTCAATCATTAACCAGACAGATTCCGTGCAGGCGACTGGGAAACGGTAAAGCTTGGCTTCTTCTGGAAAAAGTGCGGTCAGGTCGGTGAGGATGCCGTCTTCGATTGCGTCCTGGCGAGTGTAAACTGAAATAATGTCGTTTTCTGTAAACATGGCGTTACTCCTTTATGAGAGTGTTTTTGTCGCTGATTTTGTAGCCGTTGGTTTCTATTACCGCCAGAAGCCTATTTCTGGCGGTTCGGATGTCGGCGTCATCTTCTTTTGTAATTCCGCCGAGTCCAGCTTTGTCAAGTTGCTGAATAGCTTTAAATGCTGAAATAATAAATTCCTTGTCGGTTTTGTCTGCGAGTGTGCTCATGGTGTGTTTCCTTCGAGCCAGATTTTAACGGCTGCTGTCAGTGTTTGGTTTAAATTGCAGGTTGTTACTGGGTCAAGGTCGCCAGTTATAATCTCTTCGTAATGTGCGGAGATGACTTCCCAGAATGCCTCGGTTGCGTCGTAAACTGCGGTGTTTATGCGTTCGTCCTGTGTTTCGTGTGTTTTCATGGTCTCACTCCTTAAATTGTGTCAAACGGGGCTTTCATCAAGCCTCTTTGAATTGCTATTTCAACCAGAATATCAACGGATTTCATAGAAATTATGACATCATGTTCTGGAACTTTTCCAGCGAGGTGTGCGTCGGTCAGTGTTGCTTCCGTTTGTCTGGCTTGTCTGATTGTTTCAATAAGAATTCTGTTTGTCATCTGGTTGTCTCCTTAAAATATGTAATTATCAACGAATGAATAAAAAGTCTGTTTGTCTGTATCTACAATAATATGGTCGAGAACTCTTATTCCGAGAAGTTCTCCCGCTTCTTTTAGTCTGCGGGTGATTGAGAGGTCTTCTGCACTTGGTGTCAAGTCGCCTGAAGGGTGATTGTGCGCGAGGATGATTGCACCAGAATTATTCAGAATGGCGGCTTTGAATGTCTCGCGTGGATGCACGATACTTTGATTGAGACTACCCTGAGAAACGGTATGAATCGCCGTGATTTGATTCTTGTTATTCAGCAATAGTGCAACGAAATATTCCCTGTCTGGATTGCCTAAAAGGGCACAAAAAGCCTCGTTTGCCAGTGCAGAGCTGGTTATTTTGGCTCCGTTGTAGAGTAATTCTCTTTCTCTAATCATCTGGATTCCTACGACTGGAATTTGTGCAAAAGCGGTCTGTGTCATCTTGTCTCTCCTATTCTGATTAACAACTGTATTTCCAGATTTTTGAAGTTCCCCGAAACCAATGTTGTCTGTTTTATTGTGTGTAGTCATTTTGTGTTTCCTCCCTGTATTTCCGTCATTTCTCGTTCCCGTCACTCAAACTGCGGGGCGAAAATGACGGATTGGGTGGAAACCCTGACACACAAAAAAACTAAACCAGTGACGTTAGGACGCAGTGAAATGGAATGACTGGAAAGACGCTGAACGACGTGAAAAAGCCCGTAATTTGGGCGGTCTGACTGACAAAACAAAACGTAAGAGGTATTTATTTGTGGTTCTGAAATAAATATTGGATTGGCGGGAACGATTGGCACGGCGTTGTGTAGCGGATTGTAAGGTAATGGAATTAAGCAAGTCTGTTTTTGACTTAGCTTCTAGTGCGGGAATTATTAAAGGGAGGCATTCCCTTTGATATGTAAGGCTTTAATAGAGGTTTAAGGTTGGCAGCAATATGTTTGATTGCAGAACTGTTTCATATTCAGCAAGCAAACTTTTTGCGGTTTTAGGTTTAAGCGGAAAGATATACGCCGAGCGAGGTCTTAACGTCTGGTGTTTTTCTTCCGTGCCTGGTTGAAGACACAGCAGACGGGCAGTGTCCCTTTGCCCCCACGACAAGCACGGAGGGGCGGTGTTTTAAGCCCAGATTTTAGCCTGGGCTTTTGAAGGTTATTTGCTCAGAAACTCTCGGCAGTTATCGTATGTTGCCCTGACTAATTGTCCGCCACGGTAAATATAAAATAGTGCCTTCGGGTTGCTCTCCAGAATGCTTTCCAGATAAGTTCTGGCAAATAATTTTCGTTGTGCGTCATCATCAGGATATTTGCCGATAAGGTGAGTTCCACATGTCCGCAAAACCCAGACAAACTGGTCGGGTGCATCCTTTTTGCTTAATATTTGGCGGTCGTGTGTGGTCAGGTCTGTTCGATAATGTTCAGGCATATTCTGGCGGAGTGCTTCGGCTTTTATGGTCATATATGGGGTCATGGTGTTGCTCCTTTGATTTTAGATTTTAACGTTCGTTGTTAGTTGATTGCTTCTGCGGTATCGAGATAAACAGCAACTGGGTCAAGTGAAAAACTGTCGCCATTTGGAAATTGAAAATCCGCACAGAAGTATTTTCCAAGTTCTCTTGGGGAGAAAACACTGATTATTTCATCCTGCCCGTTTAGACATTCAAGCTGTTGGTCGTTCAGGTGTTTTTTATTAACAATATAGCTGTAAATCATGGTGTTGCTCCTTTTTGGGTTAAGCTTTCCAGTTTATTTCACAATTTTCACAAATAAAATTCCATCCATACTCGCTTGAAAACTCTGCTTTAATCATTTTTCCGCAGGAGCATTTCTGAGGTGCAATTATAAGCTTTGATATTGTTGATATTTCATCGTCGGTGTGGTGCTCGTGTTTGTAGCTCATGTTCGGTTCTCCTCTTGGCTTGGTCGGGTTCCGTTCGTCGTTTGTTAGTTTTTGAGTCTCGCTCCGCCTGCGACTGCGTTGAGCTTTGCTACTAAATCCGGGCGTAAAAATTCAAGGTGCAAATTTCCGTTTAAAAAACATTTAAATTTAAAGTAGGCAGTTTTGCCTGTTCCGTCTGGGCTGTCGGCAATGGCTTGAAATAAATCTCCGCCATACGCTTTAATATTTCCTTTGCCGTCCATCATTGAAAAAACAGAATCCAATGCAATCAGGTATTTTTCGCGATTATAGTTCACTCTGAATTTGCCACGGCTGTAGCCTTTTTCAACGAACCAGCTCAGAACAACTTTTTTGCCGAGTTCATACTCTGAATTAGTTTTGTAATGGCTATTTCTGGGGCGGAGGTAGTCAAAAACTTCATTGATTGCCTCTTCCAGATAGGTGTTTACGTTGGCAGCGGAGGTTTCAAAAAGTGCCATCACGTTTTGTTCTGTCAATTCGGGCAGTTCACCGTTACTAATTTGGTTGTCAAGTTCAGTTCTTCTGGCTATTGATAAAAGTCTGCGGAGTTCCATGCGGTCAACAATTATTGACCAAGCGTCCTTTTTAATATCTGCGTTTATCTGGTCGGATGCTTTTTTTCCGACATCTGACATGTTGCGGTCATTCGTGCTGAACCGATAGCCTGGGGCGTCAAGAAAAACGGTTCTAAGGCGTTTTTGTGCCTCCTCAAGAATTTGATAAGCCTCTTCGACTTCTTTTGTTGCTTGCGTATATGTTGCGATCATTGTGGGCAGGGTTTCTCTAACTGCAATATTTGTTGAAAATGTCATGGTGTTCTCCTATTTTGTAAAGTTGCTGATGCCGTAAATTTGGATTAAACAAAATCCGAGTTGTGTTGTGAACATTCCCCATTGCTTCCGTGGTATCGCAAATGCAATCCAGCATATGTTGGCAATCGTCCAGGTTAGCATTGCTGAAACAAAATGGTTGCCTGTGCTGTTCAGAATAGCTCCACTGAAAGAAAGGGCAGTTGCAGTCCATTCAAGGCTATTTGTTCGGAGTTTTGTTAACATTTCAGTCCTCGTTTCTCATCATGATTGTCAGGCAGGGTTCGCCGTTGTCGTCGCCGTGACAAATGATTTTAAAAATGTGTCTTTCGCAGGGCTTTGCGTTCTCGATGGTAACTTCAAATAAATGCGTCGTCTCATCTATGATTTTTGTTTTGTTTTGGTTACTGGCAACAATTACCGCAATCACTTCACCAACAACCCATTCAGAAGGTGTTGAATTAATAATCGCCCAAACTGTGGCGGTGCAGGCAACTGGGTATTTGTAAACTCTCTTTGTGACAGGAAAATCTTTAGTAAGGTCAACCAGAACGCCATCAGCGATTGCGTCAGCTCTTGAGTATGTGTAAATAACGTCAAAATCTTCAAAACCTGTGATTCCCGAATTTGGAAAACCCCCGAAATCAATGCTGTCTGTTTTAATTTGTGCGTTCATATTGTGTTTCCTCCCTGTGTTTCCGTCATTTTTTCAACCCCGTCACTATATATGCGGGGTGAAAATGATGGATAGGGAGGTAACGCAGGCACAAATAAAACTAAACTGTTGTAGTTGACCGCAGTTTTACTAAGACCCACTTTAAATGACCGTCAATCAGTATGACAAAGCCCGTATCTGGGCGGTCTGCTGGACAAACAAAACGTAGTGGTAATTTTTGTGGTTGTTGAAAATTATTGGATGGTAGGCAGATTGGCGGACTGATTTTTTGATAAAGGGAATGGAAGCGAGGGCGTGTAAAACAAGGTGCTTCTTGTCATGCCTGGTAGTAGCGTTTTGGTTGGCTGCGAGAATAGTCTCATAGTTCCGCTGATAATCAATACGCATCGGTCCTGATGGCAGACAGATTTACGATTGAACCTGTGAAGTTGTGAAACAGTCAGCCGGTTCTAAATCATTTAAACATTTGGCATCACAACAAACAGAATTGAAGGCATCTTTTTTTCTGCCATCCAGATCCTGTTGCCGTAATTTGATAAAAAAAGCCCAGGGGGCTGTCCCCTGGGCAATGAAAGTCATTTCTGCGAGAATGACCTTATTTATTGTCAAGTGAATCTATTATTTGCAGTGCTATTCTTCTTAGCACACCCAATGGAACCGAAATACCGGATTGTTTATGCCCCTTAAAATAATGATTCTCGAAATACATCTAAATATTGTCATCTACATAGTTACTGAGCACACCATCAGGGATTTTCCACCCCCAAGTGTTAATGTCATTAAATTTGTACTTTTCCCAAATTGGTAGACTAAAAGGCTTAGGCAGCCATTCCCGTGCATAATTATCAGCACGGAAATCAACATGTCCTCTGAAAGATACATAATCAGACAATCTCTTCAGCCTTGGTTGAAGTATCGTTAATGCCTTATGAGTGTCTTTAATAAGAAAATCAAGTTCATCTGTCCCACCTGGCAAAAGGTCCGCCAAACCACTTGCAATAGTAAAATCTTCATCATCGGTTCTAAAGGAATTATCTCCTGTTAACACGCAATCCCCGATATTACCCGCAACAGCTCCACATATTAGGGCACGTGTCTGCCTTGCCAATTGTATTTTGCCCTCATCACTAAGCATATTATTGAAAGCTAAATACTTTTCATCATCAACAACCACATTTCCGTAGTTATCTGCATATAGGCAATCACAGGCTATGATGTTGGGATGGTTGCAACCAGCAACACCATCAGCCTTTTGAGCAGCTTCAGGCATGTATTGCAGAATTTTATTTGTGCCTACTGCTATTTGAGTAGGGTGACTACCTCCTAGGCTATGCATTATTGCGTGCCCTGCTTCGTGATAACAAACTCTTTTTCTTGCCGATATTTTTTTCATGCTTATGTTTCCTTTAAGTTTTATTTTGATGTGTACTAAGTTGTTACTGGTTAAATGTTTAGGGTGAACAGGACAAGTCTATGCGCAATTTTATAGGGTTAACCTCCATAATGGGTTAAAGAGTAATAGTTAGGAGCTATATTTCCGTTAAGTCTATGCGTTGATGTTTGCCGGTTATTACCTCCCTTGTCTAAATTTCTTGAAGCATTCGTTTGGGTTTTGATTCAGTGGTTGAATCAATGATCAGACTGCTGTGGGGGATTTATTGCGAGGATGTCAGAAATCGTATTGCGGGTTTCATCGTGGGTGCCTTTTCTTCCTTGTTTTTTCTCTTGCTCATTTTCACAAACTAAAAATATCATATAATATTTGTTTTGTCAAGGTAATTAATAATATATTTTTGTATTCTGCATTTATTATTAATACACCGAGTTTTCGCAACGGGTCAGTCACAGCTTTTTTGGATCTGACTCCGTGGTATTATCGCCCTCGCAAAAACAAGTTTTATTGAGGGCAATAATATTTAGTCCAAAGTTATTGTTCAGATGCCAAAACATGTTATTATGCAACATGCAGTAACTTCGGCAGGTTGCCCGTCGATTCGGATATTATTGGTCAACGTGATAACAGTATGGTCTTTCCCATCTATCTCAACCGGGAACAAGTTATTGGCGCTTTAAGTGTTTTTATCTCAGGGCTAAAATACAAAATATTCACTTTCCTATGCAACAAAGCTTCTTTTCCAGTCCGTCAAATCAAGAAGTCCTTTTGTGCTGCCCCAGCCAAGTGAACCAGGTTTTTCAATCAAAACCTTTGCAAATGCATCGCAATCCGTTTCCTTGACAGAGATAGTAAAAACATTGAATGTTGGTAGGTGACTGGCGAACTTCTTTATTCCAAAATCCTCAAGCTTGAACTTGGGATATGTTATTTCCTGTAGCCGCGCCCTCAATTTCTTGAAATTGGCTACGTCAACCGGCATAGATATATTCACCGGAACAAAAAACTTCATTTCATCTCCAACTGAATGAGCACTACCCGCTCCCACGTAATCCCCTACTGACATATAGTGATTAAGACCTATAATGACCCGATTCATTGGTGTTCCTTCGCAGAAAGTCAAATCCTTTGAATTTGATTCCGTCTTTATTGTTACTTTTATTATTTGCATATAGCTACTCTCTTTCAGCCCACACTGGAGCGATTTCAGGGTTAATAGTTCTTGGTTACATTTCCGTTGTTGTCTATGCGTTATTTGGTAATCAAATTATCCAATCCACCATAGGTTTTCCGGTATATCCGTGTTGCCACACAAACCAGGCATAAGTAATAGTGCCGCCGTTTTTCGGCTTAGGCTGGTTGCCTGGATACATCGTCACCCTGCTTGAAAACACATAGATTGTCCGTAACGGGGTATCTTTAAAAAATTGATACCGCTTTACGGATTCCAAAAATGAAAGTTTCAGCAACATTGCAATTTTGTCGTTTGCCAGCTCCAGTGAACGTTTTACAAATTCACAGGCACAATAATACGGCGGATTGGTTATAATGTTGCTGGTGCTAACATAGGATTCCGAGAAGAAATCTTTTCCAGATATTCCGTATATGTCAGCGTCTTGCCTAATATCTGCCGAAATCACCTCATAGTTGTGCGCCTCAAGTATTCGAGAAATCGCCCCTGCACCGCAACAAGGTTCAAGAATATTTCCGTTGAAAGACTCCTTATCCAGCAGTTTTTCTACCGCCCATGAGGGTGTTTCGTAATAATCAATCCCATCGGATTTTTTCCGACCCGCTATTGACTGCCCCTTAATAAGTGTCAAAGCTTCTTTTCCTTTTTTCCCACATATCTATTGTTTTTTTAGAGCTACCCCAGCCAAGTGGACCTGGCTTTTCGGACAAGAGTTTTGCAAATGCATCGCAATCGTCAAAATTTATAGTGATTGAAAACGTCCTGATTTTTTCTATTTCGCCCCAATCTTCAAATTTGAACATCGGGCACTCAATTTCCACCAATCTTGAATGCAATGTATTAATATCGCGAAGGTCGGCTTGGCTATTTGGGTTAAAAGGAACAAGAAAAATCAGGTTGTCTCCATCAGGAATAATGCTTCCAATGCCTATGTCATCCCCGATACGAATAAAATGGTTAATAGCGTGGATAACTCGACTTGGCGCACCACCCACATATAATGTTGGAGTATTTGGGGTTGATTTTGCTTCCTCTGCCATTTTGAATACATTTTGCATAAATTATTTCTCTCTCTGCCGACATACACAGGCGTTTTTATTTGTTAATGGTTCATGGATTACATAGCCGTCAGGACAATGCGTGGTCTTTCTTTTGTCCTGACGGCAGGTCTATGCGTTATCTTTTCTTCTTTTCCTGACGGAACGCTTTTTTTAGTTCGCCATAAATGTCACAATCAGGAATTGACGCAGGATATTCCCAGAATCTTTCAGGCAAACCATAAAGCCTTTGAGCTACTTTTGCGTGATAGATGGCTGCCATAAAACCATTTTTCGGGTGAAGTTTTGTCAATTCATTATTCATACGAATATATGATTTTGCAGTCCCTTGTTTTGAATTTACGGCAAACACCAATAATGCGGTATTACCGACGTAATAGTTTTCAAGGAACCTAACTGGCGTTCCGAAAAATTGACTTGAAACTCTTTCCCACGCAGCCGCATTACTTATTTCCGTCTTTGTCCAGACGTAGACATCGGTGAAACCTTCACACGCAATATTCTTGTCACCGTTAATCCGTGATTTTGGGTCGGAAGTTGGGAAATAATTGTTTTCCGACATCGACGTGTTGATTGATTCCACCATAGGGACAACTTCCGCTTTATATAATTCTTCAAAATTAAAGTTCATGTTTAATTACCTCTTTATCCATTTATGGACATGGTTTAACGTGTTGATATTTCGGGGCGAACAGGACAAGACTATGCGTTATTTTAAATGGTTAACCTCCATAATTGGTTAAAGGGAAATAGTTCGTGGCTAAATATCGGTAAGGACTATGCGTTGATGTTTGCCGGTTATTATCTCCCTTGTTTAAATTTCTCGAAGCTTTTCGTTTGGGTTTTGATTCAGTGGTTGAATCAATGATCAGACTGCTTTGGAGAAATTTATTACGTGGATGTTAGAATTTGTATTGTGGGTTTCATAGTGGTGCCTTTTCCTCCTTGTTTTTTCTCTTGCTCATTTTCACAAACTTAAAATAACATATAATATTTATTTTGTCAAGGTAATTAATAATATATTTTTTTATTCTGCATTTATTATTAATACGCAGTGTTTTCGCAACGGGTCAGTCACAGCTTTTTTTGGATTTAACTCCGTGGTATTTTCACACAAGCATTTTATAAATGCATCGCAGTCTTCATCCTTGATAGTGAGAGTGAACGTTCTAAACCAAGGGTCGTCGCTGTCGCATCGGTCGATATGCAATATATAAAAGGGTTAACCTCCTTACGTGTTAATGGGAAATTGTTCGGGGCTATATTTTTCGTTAAGTCTATGTGATGCGATGATGTTTGCCGGTTATTACCTCCCTTGTCTAAATTTTTTGAAGCATTCGTTTGGGTTTTGATTCAGTGCTTGAATCAATGATCAGACTGCTGTGGGGGATTTATTGCGAGGGTATTAGAAGTTGTGTTGTGGGTTTCATCGTGGGTGCCTTTTCTTCCTTGTTTTTTCTCTTGCTCATTTTCACAAACAAAAAATATCATCAGTTTTTTATTTTGTCAAGTAAAATATAATATTTATTTTGTATTTTATTATTATTTATAATATGCCTATTTGAACTTGAATTTTTTGTCTCAGTTCAAGTTATTTTCTACAGCATCCCGCCTAACAACTCCCAAAAAATAATTTTTAAGGAATTATCAGTGCATAAAGTACTGTGATAATTTTGACGTTCAAGCATTCAGGCATAGTTACGAATTTTAATCCGCCCCGCTTGGTAATCAGAGAAGTTTCGACACACATAAAGAAGCCCAGAACTATTTAGGGACTGGGCTTCTTATCTTATCAGTTTATTGAATTCCGGCTGATTTGTATTCGTCATATAAAGCCCGTGCTTCGGATTTAAGAAAAAGTCTTTCGTGCCGTGCTTCAAGTATTTCTCTTATTGTCATGTTCATTTGGTGCCTCCGTTGAGATTGTTTTTACCTTCACTGAGATGGGTAAAAAAATCACACAAGGAAAAGGCACTTGTGATAATCAGGTGCTGGCACGTCGGCGGGTCAGTTTTGGAGACGGTAGGCAATTCAAGCGTGAACGGTATGACATACAAGCGGTAGCGTGACTTTGTTTGGCGGAACGTTGCGTAGCGGAATTGTTGCCTGGTCTTGCGTTATGTGACCGGAACCCAATAGGGCGGAGACGACGGCTTTAATGTCGGCTCCGGGTGAAACCTTCCAGAACGCCCCAGCTTGACCGGGGAACGCCCAACCTTTGGAACTGCTATATTTGGTAAAACCGCTCCAATTCTTTTTGCATAACTTTTTGAGTATATTCGGCAATCGTATCTTGCTGCTTTCCTACGACATTCTTCTTTATATTACCTTCTGTGAGCCTCTGTAATGCCCCTGCAAGCTCTTCTTTTGTTTTTTCAAGCTGTTGAACAGCATCGTCAACATTCTTCAGCAATCGCATTACTTCAGCATGTTCCGGTGTGATACCAGATTTAATTTTTTCCATAAACCCTTCTGCAAAATCTTTATAGCGTGAAATCAGTACATTAAACGCTAAATCCGCAAACCCAATTGTCCCGCCTCGATCACTTTTACAGATAATATCTACGATATCGCCTCTCTCAAAATGTTGGTCAAACTCTTCATCTCCAGCTTCGATGTGAAGTGAATAATCCTGCTGAAACTCAATAGTTTCAACGTCGCCATCATCCTCAATTATTTTGTAGTGTCGCTTCGTGAGCCTGCCATTACATGACACTTTAAGACCTTTTTCGTCTAAAACAAATATCGCTATATTTTTAATCTTCAAGTTCGAATCCTCTTTCAATTATTTAAGTTGAGGTATCTTTTAAACGTTTCAGGCAGAGACCAATTGGTGCTCCTGCCAACCGTTGTTGAATATCATAGCGAATGGTGAAGCTTCGGGTACGTCAATTGTGGCTAAAAGGTCAACCTGATCTTCGTAATGCTCTATTTTTTTACCAATTGCTACAAATGCACGGAGAAGTAGCTCACTCTGAATCATCATAGCTTTTGGTGATTTATCACTTTCCCATCGGTAAATTTGTTCTGGCTTTACGTGCATTTTCTTTGCAAAGTCGTTCTTTGACCAACCAAGTGATTTCCGTAAGAAAGTAATCTCTGCCGGTGCAAGCCTGGAAGTCTTTTTTACGAGGTGAACCGCGAGACAACGGTGCAATTCCGTGATACGGGGAATTGACACAAGGCGATTGCCGCATGTCGGGCACTGGCGAACCTTAATAGCTTCAAGAACGACATTTGGAATGCCGGATTCCTCATAGCGGATATTTTCCTGTTTTTCAACCAATTCTGATTTATTACATTCGGTACATAGCATGATATTTACCTCCATGCGGTAACAACAAGAACTTCTTCTTCAGAAAGAAACTCGATGACAATGGTGATTTTAGCCGTGCTGACCTTAAAGCGATTGATACCATCCGCCTCAATTTTACCGCCTCGTAGCACATTTTCACAATCAAGCATAGAAAGTGAACGTTCTTTTAATCGTTCAATAGCATGCGGATGTGAATAAGTAATAACGCCCAAATTCAGTATCTTTTTGAGAAGTTGCTTTGCATCTGCAACATTTAACGGACTCTTCATAGTCACCTTACCAAAATCATAGTATGTTTTCAACGCATATTTAGAGTTAAACGCATATTTGTTAAGTCATGGGACAGCATCTCTATCAAATGGTTCATAGGTGGTCAACCTCTAAATGACTGTGATTTACCAGTACGAATACAACATTCAATCTGTCCTGTCCTATAATAATTATCATACCTGTTTTTTTGTTTAGCCTAATTCGTGGTGCTTTTTTCTGCTCCACTACCAGTTTTGAACATTTTTACAATTTGCCTTGCCTTCGTGTTTGCTATATCAAGTATTGATACTGCTTGACCATCACGATAAAAAAACGGCGATCTGTGGCTAAAATTAATATTGATTCCGTTTGCAGATAATGTTTTATACATTTTTTTTAGAGCATCGATATCTTGATACGTGAAATCGCCTGGTTTCTTCACCCTTCCAATTCCTTTTTCGTTTAGTATTGTTGTGAAAAGTTCATTTAGAGACATTGCATCGTTTACTCTGCTTTGTTCGTTTTTCATGGCGTTGCTCCTTTTGTATTTTATTTTGCGTTCCA
>CAYQMO010000006.1:42896-44401 GCA_964418315.1 uncultured Geobacter sp.
TGCTATCCGTTCAGCATTTAGTGTTCCGTTCCTGCGTGCTTCACGCTGTGCGCTGCACCAACAATGCAACCGATTCAATTCCTGCCGAGTAAATTTTTTAATCATCGTCATTCTCCTTTTTTTAGATTTGTTCCTTCTCCAAGCAGCTATAATACCCAACAAAGAATTGTCAATATATAAAATGCCTATTTATTAGCTATTTGCGTTGACAAAAATGTGATTTAGAGGTAACAGTTAAATAAAAGACCGTAAATATTTGGTGAAAAACGAGTTTGCAAACCACTATTGTTTGTTCAGTCACTACGATTTTATTTGTTTTTTTTGTCGGATTTGGTGTTTTTGAGTCTGAAATTGTTGGCGTGATGGTCTAAGGCAAGAAACTTTTAGGGTCAACTTCAAGAAACAGGTATACGTAGGTATCGGCTGGGTATAAGCGTCTTTCAGGTCAACGGCAAAAAACGGGCACATACATATGGGTTTCACCGGACATAATCAAATTGGGGTGCATTTCGACGGATGAATATTGGCTAAATGTTCTGAATAGTGTATATGTCGGCATATTTTGATTATATGAGGTACAAGGAGAGAACATGACAAAAACAGAATTTGTTGCGAAAGTAGCGGAAAAGGCTGAACTTAAAAAGGTTGAAGCGGAGAAGGCTGTTAATGCATTTCTGGAAACAGTATCTGAAACCTTGAAGGCTGGCGACAAAGTGGTTTTTACCGGTTTCGGTTCTTTTGAAGTGACTGAACGTGCAGCCAAAGAAGGACGTAATCCAAGCACGGGAGAGAAGATCCAAATCAAAGCAGCCAAAGTGCCAAAGTTCAAGGCTGGCAAAGGGTTGAAAGACGCAGTCGCATAGCATTAAAAGGTTTCGGGTTATCTCGATGTTGACTGAGCAGAGCGACTGAGCGGTTATTTCCGAACGGAAGAAACCGGTCATAAAGTCCGGCATAAAAGAAATGAATAAAAAAGAGCCAGTGAGAGATTTACCGTCACAGGCTCTTTTTTCGGATTTGGATTCTGACTGAAACGGATAATCTTCCTTATCCGCACTCAACCAATAATAGAAAAAGCCGGTCTGGTTCCTTTCCGACTTCCGTTGCTATGTATCTAAAAACGCCTCGTATGCTCATCGTAATGCTCCTTTATTAAGTGTCAGTCCTATTTCAATTCCAGCTTGAAAAGCGGTTTCAAGGGCGTCTTTTATGCTCGCAACTGACAAATCATGAAAATCAAGGCGGTCGGAGTTCTGAGTTTCAACGGTCTTGATGCCGAGTTTTTTGTCAGCAATAATATCAATTATATTCTTGCCGGTGTAGTCGTCATTTTCGGTCAATTTGGTTATTTTATCGCTCATTTGCCAGCCTCCTGAATTTCGTTCATGTCGTCTTCTATGCGCATGTAAATATCAATGACAATTTTCCGGATTGAGTCCGGCTGTGTAATGGCTTCAAGTAGCTTTACAGCGGTATTTCTCGCGAGAAACATGTTGGCTTGTGCA
>CAYQMO010000007.1:0-43769 GCA_964418315.1 uncultured Geobacter sp.
GGTCGTAACAGGTCTTCAACAATAATATGGTAGGGGAAAAAATGAAGGGCTGAATAAGGAGAAAGAAGAAGAGACTTTACGTCAAAACCACATGATCCAAAACGGACTCGATCGCGAGATCGCTAACAATGATTCGACGCAAAATCCCCATAATAAATAATTGTGTGATTCATCTTGTCTCCTTCAAAAGTTATTAAAGCTATCCCAAAATACTTATCACTTGCGATTCATGTTCAAAACAGCACTTCTGTAATCAAGCCCCCTCGATGCTGCTTTTCTTCAGGAACTCCTCAACTCTCCTCTTAGGGATTCGTCCCAGTTGCTGCATTAGCTGAAAACTGACCTGCTGTAATCCGTATACTGACTTGATGTCCGATATCATACTCAACCAGAGGTATGCTGTCATCTCGGCATCTGCCAAGGCGCGATGGTGAATTCCGTCAGTTTTGAGATTTTTGTAGCGAACCAGAGTCTCAAGTTTGTGGTTAGGGGCATCCTGATAAATTCTTCTGGCAGATAACATCGAACAGGCAAACTCATTCTTGCGTTTATGATTGATCCTGCTAAATTCCGCGTCGAGAAATTTTGAATCGAAGGATGCATTATGGGCTACCAGATGATGCTGATGAAGGAATGAGGCCAATCCCTTCATGACATCATTGATTGGAGGCGCTTTGGAGAGCATCCTGTTGCTGATGCCGGTGTAATCTTCAATAAACGAATTAATTTTCATCCCAGGGTTCATCAGGCTTTGGAACCTATCCACAATCAGGTTGTCATGAACAAGGACAGCACCAACCTCTATTGTCCGGTCGCCCATATTAGGTGACAGACCAGTCGTTTCAAAGTCGATTATAACTGTTGTAAAATTACCCATTTACAAGCCTATATTAGCTTTCTGCCTCTGCTTCAAGTATTGCATTGCGAACCCATACCGGCAGAGCAAATAGAGGTTGAGGGCATGACCCGTTAGATGTAGGCATTTGACCTTCAGCCACGCTGGTATTTGAAATGATAGCGACCAGTTCACCGGAATCGTTTAAGTGGGAAAAGAACAAGTGCCAATGTCATTTGGTAACGGCGTATCTCGCTGATATTAATATGTCTCTCAGTCACGTAATGACTGGTGAGAAGTCAAATGAGATAACAGCCGTATCACAACTGTTGGACATACTTTCCCTGGAAGGTGCCGTAATAACCATGGATGCCATGGGTTGCCAGAGAGATACGGTAAAAAAGATCAAAGACAAAGGCGCTGATTACTGTATCGCCTTAAAAGGCAACCAGGGTGACACTCATAAAAGTGCCGAGTTCTTTTTTGCCGATCTTGACCAAAACAAACAAGCTTTACTGGAAGAACCGATCCGTATCGACACCTTCAAAACCGTAGAAAAAGGTCACGGGAGAATCGAAACCAGAGTTGGCACAACGGTACCGGCAGACCTGGCACTGGGCGAAGAGACTTCTCGCTGGTATGGAGTAAGATCAGTAACCATGATCGAATCAACCAGATACATCGTAGCAAAGAAGACCGAAACCACAGAGCGTCGCTATTACATTTCGAGTCTTGAGCCTGATTCTGAAAGACTGTCAACCATAATCAGAAAGCACTGGCGCGTAGAAAACAATCTGCATTGGCAGCTTGATGTTACCTTTGGCGAAGACAGCAAAAGGATTGGCAGCAAAAATGCCGCTGCCAATATGTCGCTGGTACGCAAGACCGTAATGACAATCCTTATGGCCTACGAGGGCGACAGCATGAGTCTTTCACGTAGAATGGCTCATTGCAGCAGATGCCCGGAATACGCATTCGAAGTAATCAAAAACTTGGTTTAGAAGATCATACAACACGCTGTATTCAGGTGTAGTATGGACATCTGTCTCTAAAAACTGCAAAAGAAGCGTACCTCCGCAAGAAAAAAGGGATTGGTATTAAGAATCCGCATTAAATATCTGGGCAACAAATAGTTTATGAGAAAAACCGCTCATATAACCAATTGCCCTGTTTCGCTGCCAATGCCATGTTGAACTAATTCTTGTTTTCTGTTACAAGAGCAACTTCTTTATTTCCATTGAAAATATTAGAGCAAAAAATACGGACTTCATGAATCGATACTCTCTCACATTATCCTGCCTCCTTATGTTCTGCCTTCTGTTACCGCTAGCGGCGGTGGCGTCCAAAAATAAAAAAGGTGCCTTCAGTGAGCAAACCTCGGCAATAAATCGCCCTTCGGCTGCTCTTAATGCGATGAAACACTGGTCCAACCCTGATTACACGCGGGTTTCACTGGAGCTTGACCGGGATGTTACCTGGGAAACTCATGAACTTGGCAAGGGGACTCCAGGCAAACCTGGGCGGGTTTATATAGATTTAAAGCGGACCAGGTTGGGGAAAAGTGTCAAAGACATCACCATCGGTGACGGGTTGCTGAAAGGCGCCAGGGTTGGACAGTACAAGCCTGACGTGGTGCGGGTGGTGCTGGATACTGAAAATATCAAAGATTATAAAATATTTCCTCTGTCAGATCCGGCGCGACTGGTTATCGATGTCCGTGGCGAAAGACAGGCACAGATATCACGTCTGGACTCGGCAGTAACAGCCATGCCGGAACATGTTGCTGCGTCAAAGCTTGATGAACAGTCCATCGGAACCGAAAAAAAATCCAAAATACAGAAAAAACCCCTAATTTCTAAAATCAGACGGATTGTGGTTGATCCCGGACATGGAGGGCATGATCCCGGAGCAGTTGGAGCGCGAGGTGTTCAGGAAAAAGATGTTGTGCTGGCGATAGGACTCAAGCTGAGGGATCTGCTCAAGGAAGAGTTGGGTCTGGATGTTGTTATGACGCGCTCGACTGATATATTTATCCCGCTGGAGGAGCGCACCGCCATTGCCAACAAGGTTGGAGCTGATCTGTTCGTGTCTGTTCACGCCAATGCTGCGCCCAATCGTGGTGCTGCCGGAATAGAGACCTATTACCTGAACCTTGCCAAGACGGATAAAGTCGCGCAACTGGCCGCCAAGGAGAATGGCACGTCGCTCGAAAAGGTTAGCGTACTGCAGGCGATCCTGTTTGATCTGATGGCAAACTACAAATTGAACGACTCGGCTCATCTTGCCGATGAAGTGCAAAAGTTTCTTCACAAAAAACTCCGCGCCGGTTATAGCGATGTAAAAAATCTTGGTGTCAAGCAGGGACCTTTTTACGTTCTGGTTGGTGCGTCAATGCCGAGTATCCTCGTTGAAACAGCTTTCCTCTCAAATGCGACAGAAGAAACCCGCCTTAGTGATACGGCCTATCAGGTCATGGTATCAGAAGGCATTTTGGACGGTATCCGTAACTACATCAGCAGCTTGAAATAAGCTGCTCCAGTCACGGGAAGTAGTACATTGACTCTTTAACAAGCAGTAGTAAAGTTGACCAAATCTATCTTTTTTAAAGGAGAGTTTCCATGACACTGGAAGGAAAAAAAGCCCCTGATTTTTTGCTGGAGGGGAGCGATGGCAAACAGCACTCGGTGAAACAGTATGCAGGTAAAACGGTGGTGATCTATTTTTACCCCAAAGATAATACACCAGGCTGCACCAAGGAAGCGTGTGGCTTCCGTGATAACTTTAAGGAACTGACTGACAAGGGCGTAATCGTACTTGGCGTTAGTAAGGATAACATTGCCGCGCACAAAAAATTCACCACCAATTACGCACTGCCATTTATCCTGCTGAGTGACCCGGACTACTCCATGATGCAGGCATACGAGGCGTGTGGCGAGAAGGTAATGTGCGGGAAAAAAACCTTTGGTACGATTCGCTCGACGGTGATTGTCGGACCGGATGGAATCGTCAGGAAGCAGTGGACAAAAGTTGCTAAAGCCGAACAGCACCCGGATGAGGTACTGGCCTACCTTCGGGGTTAAGCAATAAGGAATTTTATGGCTTCACTCTTTATTGTCGGCACTGGTCCCGGTGCAATCTCACACCTGACGGAAGCCGCCAGGCAGGCAATTGCCGATTCTGACATAATAATCGGCTATGACAGTTATGTCGAACTTGTCCGCCCGCTTCTGGAGGGAAAACAAGTCATATCAACCGGGATGATGCAGGAGGTGCAACGCTGCCGTGAAGCGATACGGCTGGCGCGCTCCGGTGAATCGGTCGCACTCGTATCGGGTGGTGATTCAGGGATATATGGCATGGCAGGTCTGGTGCTTGAGCTGGTGGAAGCGGACAGTAGAGCAAAGCCGGACGAACATCATATTGATGTCCGGATAATACCCGGAATTTCGGCAGTTCAAGCTGCCGCTGCCGTTCTCGGCGCACCCCTGATGCACGATTTTGTCGTGATTTCGTTGTCAGATTTATTGACACCGTGGAGCCTTATCAAAACCCGTCTTGAGGCTGCTGCCGCTGCAGACTTTGTTGTTGCCCTGTATAACCCTCGCAGCAAAAGCCGGAGAACCCAGATAGAAGAAGCGCAAAGAATATTTCTTGCCTGCCGCCCTGCAGGAACTCCCGCAGGGATCGTGCGTAACGCCTGCCGTGATGGTCAGGCGGTTATTGTCACCACCCTTGGACAATTACTTGATCACGAAATTGACATGACCAGTATCGTGTTAATCGGTAACGCCAGCAGTTTTATCGATGCTGAGGGGCGTATTGTTACGCCTCGTGGTTATGCGGGCAAATATGGCTCCGGAATCGAAGTAAAAGAAACTGTCTCTGAACAGGAGCCAATCTGCCTACCTGGTGCAGTCATGTTTTGCGGGACGGCATCCGACGTTGGCAAATCAATTATCACCTCCGGTTTCTGCCGTTGTCTGGTTAGACGTGGCTTATCCGTGGCTCCATTTAAATCCCAGAATATGTCTCTCAACTCCTCCGTTACACCGGAAGGGGGGGAAATTGGCCGCGCCCAGGCGGTTCAGGCGCAGGCTTGTGCAATCAACCCACATACAGATATGAATCCGGTTCTGCTCAAACCGAATTCTGACATCGGCAGCCAGGTTATCGTTCATGGCAGACCGGTCGGTAATATGTCTGCGCTTGAATATGACGTTTACAAACCGACCGCCTTTATAAAAGTCAGAGAAAGCTTCGAGCGCCTTCGCCAGAAATATGAGTTTATCGTTATTGAGGGGGCGGGGAGCATCTCGGAGATTAACCTGAAAAAAAATGATATAGCCAACATGAAAATCGCTGCAATGGCGCGCTGTCCGGTAATACTGGTGGCAGATATTGATCGCGGCGGCGTTTTTGCCCAGATTGTCGGCACTATTGAGCTTCTGGATCAATTGGAACGATCATATATCAAGGGGATCATAATAAATAAATTCCGTGGTGATGTTGATATTCTGACGCCTGGTATAGATTTCATCGAGCAACGCACAGGCATTCCGGTGCTAGGTGTGCTACCCTGGTTTGCCGACATAAGTCTGCCGGAAGAAGATAGTGTCGTGCTGGGGCAACGCTCAAAAGCCATCAGCAGTAAGGCCGGAGAGAATAAAATTCAGATCGGTGTCATCAGATTACCACGGATTTCTAATTTTACCGATTTTGACCCTCTGCATAAAGAGCCTGACGTCATTCTCAGATATGTTGATCTGCCCTGGCAGTTGCAGGATCTGGATATTCTGATTATCCCCGGAAGTAAATCAACCATAGCGGATCTCGGTTTTCTACGTGAACGGGGACTTTACAACATGATCCGCGACTTTAAAGGGCGTATCATCGGCATTTGTGGCGGATTTCAGATGCTTGGGACTTCAGTGCTTGATCCTGACGGGGTTGAATCGTCTGTTAAAGAAGCAACTGGGCTGAACCTACTCCCTGCCACAACTATCCTCATGCCAGAAAAGGAAACCCATCAGGCTGAGGCGTATCTTGGCGAGGCCGGCCTGCTCATTGCCCCTGATTGTTGCGGGATCATGACCGGATATGAAATCCACATGGGGGTGACAACACTCGGCACCGGTGTCCGGCCATTCTCACGTATTTTTCGGCGAGGCACTTCAACTGTTGCAGTTGAAGACGGCGCCGTTTCCAGCGATGGCAGAATTTTTGGTACATATCTGCATGGTCTCTTCGAAAACAGCCTGTTTTTGGCAACATATCTCGATTGCATTCGTCTTGAAAAAGGGATGCCATTGAGGCAAGGCGAAGCGAAGCAGCCGCTGCATGACCCGTTTGACCAGTTGGCAGAGCAGTTTGAAAAACATCTCGACCTGCCACGTATCCTTGCAATTTGCGGGCTGGATAGTGATAGCAACTGATTGGCTGACGATCTTACTGGCGCTGCTGCTCGACTTGATAATCGGAGATCCTCACGGAATGCCTCATCCGGTGGTGGCGATCGGTCGCCTGATCGGTGCGTTGGACAGGAGCTTGCGCCTGGAGTGGCTGAATGAGCGACTGGCAGGTGTACTGTTACTGCTGGTAGCTGTTACCTTCGCCGCAGGCACAACCTGGTTCCTTTTGCAGATACTAACCCTGCTGATGCCGTTGGCAGGCTGGATTGCCGCTGTCATAATTTCTTCCACCTGCCTTGCCGCCCGTTCCCTGCACAGAGAGTCCTTCCTCGTTGCCTCTGCTCTGAAGGGGGGTGACCTCCCTGCTGCACGTCATTACCTCTCATTTATCGTAGGTAGAGATACCGCTCAGCTTGAAGAGCCGGAGGTCTGGCGCGCGCTGATCGAGACTGTTGCCGAAAATACCTCTGACGGCATTATTGCGCCGCTCTTCTGGCTGACAATCGGTGGCCCGGTGACTGCGATGGCCTACAAGGCGGTCAGTACCCTTGATTCGATGGTCGGCTACCGGAACCAGCGCTACCTGCAGTTCGGGTGGGCATCGGCGCGGATGGATGACCTGTTGAACTATATTCCTGCTCGCCTTACGGCTCTGTTGCTGATAATGTCTGCACCGTTTGCCGGATGTTCGCTGTCTGCGGCAGCACGGATAACGCTGCGTGATCGACTGAACCACCCTTCACCCAACAGCGGACACCCGGAAGCAGCCGCTGCAGGTGCGCTGGGAGTAAGGCTTGGCGGGGCAGCCAGCTATAATTGCAAACCATCATGGAAAGAGTATATCGGAGAGCCGCAAAACCCCCTTGATGAACATGCCTATCATCGCATGGTCAAACTTATGTACATTTCAACCCTGCTTATGGCTGCTCTCTGCATGTTATCACTCATTTTTCTGAGAGGATTCCGTGTCCAATTCGTTTGATCATGGCGGCACAATTTTCACAGTTGCACGAACGCTTGGGGTTACCACTGCGCAGATACTGGATTTTTCCGCCAGCATAAATCCACTTGGCATGTCGCATCTGGTGCGTGCCGCATTAACAAGTTCGCTCGACAGTCTGGTTCATTATCCTGACGCCAGTCATATTGAGATCAAACAGGCGCTTGCAAACTATCACTCACTTCCCTCTCATAATTTCACAATCGCCAACGGCTCAACCGGGCTGATTTATAACCTGCCAGCCGTGCTATCCGGTAAAAAAGCGCTGATTATCTCCCCTTCGTTCAGCGAATACGTGCACGCGCTCAAACAGCATGGTTGGGAAGCAGGGCATTTTGTTTTGACCCCTGAAAATGATTTTTTCATTGATCTGGCCAAGCTGGAACGGTCACTTGCCGGTGGTGTAGATGCACTTTTTCTCTGTAATCCGGGTAACCCAAATGGAACGCTCTACTCACTGAAGTTGATTGAACAGATCTACACACTCTGTTTGTCTGCGGGGACGTTTCTGGTGCTGGATGAAGCTTTCATGGATTTTTGTGAGGAGAGTTCAGCCAAGCAGATGATTGCAGCCTGCGACAAGGCAATCATACTCCGCTCGATGACAAAATACTTTGCAATACCCGGCCTGCGTCTTGGATATGCCATCTGTAGTGAACCGCTTGCTGAACGCCTGGAGTCAATGAGTGGGCCGTGGAGTGTCAATACCCTCGCATTGACAGCCGGGGTCGCAGCTCTGCAGGATATGATGCAAAACAGAAGAACTATTGAGTATATTCGGCAGGAGAGGGCAAAGCTCTCTGAATTATTAGGACAGTTTTCGCAGTTGAAGATATATCCTTCGAGTGCAAATTATCTGTTGCTGGAAATTACGAATAATCAGACATCAAAGGAAATAAAAGAGGAATTGCTGTTACACCGGATTCTAATACGTGACTGTGCGAGTTTTACGGGGCTGACAGACAAATTTTTCCGGATCGCTGTCAGGACTGAAGAAGAGAATGCGTTGCTTGTTGAAAAATTGGTGAGGATTTTAAAGTAGGGGCACGGCGCGCGCCGTGCCCCTGTGAGTTATTTGTCTTTTCGCGGCACCACTACAATGCCCGATTCAGTTATAGTATAACCGTTGGCCAAATCAGCCTCGGTGTCATAGCCGATCGTTGAACCATCGGTGATTACCACTCCTTTATCGATAATCGCCTTTTTGATCTTGACATGACGTCCGACGGTGACGTTTTCAAAGAGAATCGAGTCTTCAACGAGGCTGTAGCTGTTGATCTTGCAGAGCGGTCCCAGGATTGAGCGTCTGACGGTGCTGCCGCTGGTGATGCAGCCGGCGCAGACATATGAATCGATATTTACACCACGACGATCGGCATCGTCAAATACGGTTTTTGCCGGCGGCAGATTGCCCTGATTCGTCAGGATAGGCCACTTGTAGTTGTACAGATTAAGCTGCGGTGAAACGTGAATGAGATCCATGTTCGCTTCATAATAGGAGTCCATTGTGCCGACATCTTTCCAGTAGCCGCGCTCCTCAGCTTTCATGCCATCGATATGGTTGTCATTAAAGTTGTAGGCGAAAACCCGGTCGCCACTTTCTAACATCATCGGGATAACATGCTTGCCGAAGTCAAGATCTTCGTACAGTTTTTTCCCTTGCAGCAGGACATCGATCAATTTTTTTGTTGAAAAAATGTAATTACCCATTGAGGCAAAGCAGGTCGTCCGTCCCGGAATAGTTTCCGGGTTAGCCGGTTTTTCGTTAAAGGCGGTCACCCTGGAGTCATCATCAACCGAAAAAACACCAAAACGGGTTGCCTCTTCTGCGGGAACCTCCAGCGCAGATATGGTTATATCCGCGCGATTTTTACGATGTGAGGCGATCATCTGGGTAATGTCCATTTTATAAACATGATCACCACCAAAAATGGCAACGTAATCGGCATCAGATGACTCCACAAAGCGCAAATACTGAAGAATTGCGTCAGCGGTGCCTTTAAACCACTCTTCACTCTCACTGCTTGTTTCAGGAGAGATTGCCACAAAGAATTCACCCAGGCCGGTCCACTTACCCCACGATTCGCGAATATGTTTGTTAAGAGAATACGCGCGGTACTGTGTAAGGATATAAACCTGCTTGATGCCAGAGTTAAACAGGTTGCTTAACACAAAATCGATGATTTTGTATTTTCCGCCAAAAGAAACACTCGGTTTGGCTCGACGTAACGTAAGCGGACTGAGGCGCTCACCTTTTCCACCCGCCAGAACCATGGCTATTGTGTTTCTGCCGACATTGTCCATTGAAAACATAGATACCCCCTATTTAGGAACTTTGATCTGCGCAACTCTACCGCATTACGGTGTAATTGAAAATACTAAATATTCAATTGTCAAAAAACATCCCAACGGTATACTATGCCAAGCTGTTTTCAGGATTATTAGAGCAAGGAGTTGTTGTGACGTGGAAATCAATCGGTATTTTTGACTCCGGAGTAGGCGGATTAACAGTTCTTCGGGAGATAATGCACTCTCTCCCACAAGAGGATACGCTTTATTTTGGTGATACAGCTCGCGTTCCATATGGCACAAAGTCACCTGAAACTGTGACACGTTACGCTTGCGAGATTGCATCTTTTCTGATGAAGCGTGATATCAAGCTGCTCGTTGTCGCCTGCAATACAGCCTCTGCCGTAGCATTACCGGCTCTCAAGCGAATGCTCACGATCCCGGTAGTCGGGGTAATTGAGCCGGGTGCCCGTCGAGCCACCCTTGTAACCCGTTCCGGAAAAATAGGTGTTATAGGTACTGCCGGAACGATCCGCAGCAGTGCTTATACCCGCGAAATCAAACGACTGAAACCGGCAACCGAGGTGCTTACCCGTGCCTGCCCACTGTTTGTGCCACTGGCTGAGGAGGGATGGATCGATAATCAGGTTGCGAGGCTGACGGCAGAGACATATCTCCATGAGCTGAAGGAATCAGATGTTGATACGCTTGTGCTGGGCTGCACCCACTATCCGCTGCTGAAACCTCTGATTGCCGATATTATGGGGGGTGATGTGGCGCTTGTCGATTCGGCAGAGGAAACCGCCCGGACAGTGGCTTCAATCCTCTCTGAGAAAGGGCTGCTCCGCCCACCGGCAGAACAAGGTAACCATAACTACTTCGTTACCGATATCCCGGCCAGTTTTATCCGGGTTGGCAATCGGTTTCTGGGTGGTAAACTTGGTGATGTATTTCAGGTAAGTCTTGATGAAAAAACAGGAATCTTCTAATGTCACTACGCCGTAAAAAAATTACCATTAATCTTCTGGTACCATTCATTGTTTTTTTTCTGTTTTTCAGTATCATGCTCTGGCAAAAATTTCGTGCCAGTCAAGAGGTTATGGTCACTCCGCCTCAGCCGAGCGTGGAAAGCATTCGCTCTGTTACCCTGTTTTTTTCAGAAGATGGCACTCACCTGACCCGCGAAACACGGGAACTTGAACCGTGCGACAATGACACCGCCTGCCTGAAGAATGTTATTGACGAGCTAATTAATGGCCCGATCGGTGAGCTAGAGGAAACTGTTCCGGAAGGTGCAGTAGTCTCGTCTGTGCTTATTGAGGGCGATCTGGCGTCGATCGGCTTCAATAATCAGTTTTCGGAATCAATGCCACCCGGCAGTTCCGCTGAAATGCTTGCGGTATATTCTGTTGTAAATACCGCTGTAGTCAATTTTCCGCAGATAAAAAAAGTAAAAATAGAAGTTGATGGCAACAAAACAGGGATTTTACACCATCTCGATATTTCAGAACCGCTGGTACCGGACTACACTCTGGAAATATCCAAGCCGCCAGCATCTGAAAAATAAGGTATGCAATGGTTTTTGGCTATAATCACAACATTATGTATAAAGGTGAAATATTCCACGTCCAGACGGAAGACAGTGGTGTCACAAATCCGCATATAACTACGCTACTCTATCGAGCCGGCGTGATTATCAGCTCAAAAAAAACCGACTATGCCGATATTTTGAAAATCGAGAATCTGGCAGTAATTGTTGAAGAGTTAATGCAAGAGCAGCATAAAGAGATGATGCGTCGGCTGAAGGCGGGTGCTTTTGATGAAAAAGCCTTTTCTTTTCCTTAAAAAGGACATGTTTCACCTCTTGGGGAAATCTTTTCCCCGGCCACAGGCACCTGCGACGCTCGTCAATCTGATCTCTGCAGCACTTCTGGTCTGTTGTGCTAACACTCCTTTCTGGCGCGAGTTTTTCCGCCGGATTAACCCGGAAAACGCAGGGCACTGGATATTCCTCGGTGTGGTGTTCCTCTGCCTGCTGCTGCTGTTTACCATCCTGATATCGCTGTTCTCAATCAGAATCATTCATAAACCGCTACTGATTCTCATCTTCTTTGTTGCAGCAGTTGTCAACTATTACATGGACAGTTACGGGATTGTCATCGACAGGCAGATGATTACCAATCTGCTGGAAACTGACGTGCGGGAAGCGTCCGAACAGCTTACCTGGCCATTTTTCAGGCATCTTGTGCTGATGTGGATTCTGCCCTCCCTGCTCCTGATTCTGACCACCATCAGATATCGTCCCTGGCGTAGTGAACTGCTGGTTAGAAGCGGCGTCATTCTTGGCAGCAGCGCCGTGCTCGCCGCCCTTATTATGGCAAACTACAGCACCTTCGTTCTCTTCGGGAGGAAAAACATAGAATTGCGTATGTACATCAACCCGACCTATCCGATCTACAGCCTGATAAAAACAGTAAACAAGCATCGGCAGGCTGGCAAAAAGGAACCACTGAGAGTTATTGCTGCAGATGCCACGAGACCGGCGGACAGTTCCCGGAGTGCGGTAGTTCTTGTCGTCGGTGAAACCGCACGCGCCGAGCAGTTTTCCCTGAACGGCTACCAGCGTGAGACCAACCCACAGCTCCGCGCCCGTAATGTCATTAATTTCAGCAATGTTCAATCCTGCGGAACGGACACAGCCGAATCTCTTCCCTGCATGTTTTTTCATCTGGGTAAAAACAGATACAGCCGGAACGAAGCCAGTCGGCACGAAAATCTTCTTGATGTTCTGAAGCGTACCGGCGTTGAGGTGATATGGCGCGACAACAATTCCGGTAGCAAGGGTATCAGCGACCGGGTCACATTTGAAAGCCTCACGGCGGACAAAGATCCGGCGCTCTGCTCATCGGGAGAATGTTATGATGAGATTCTCCTGAAGGGTCTGGGAGACCTTCTCGACCGTAATACCGGAGATATGTTCATTGTGCTCCACCAGAAGGGTAGTCATGGCCCATCCTACTACAAGCGAAGCCCGAAGGCTTTTGAGAAATTCCTTCCGGAATGCACTCAGGACAACGTACAGGATTGTGACCGGGAGAGCATAATCAACGCGTATGATAACACCATTGTGTACACCGATCATGTTCTGTCCAGACTCATCGATCTCCTGCAAGCCCGGAAGTATGCCACTGCCATGCTCTATGTGTCAGATCACGGCGAGTCACTGGGAGAAAACAATATTTACCTGCATGGCCTTCCCTACTCACTGGCTCCAACACAGCAGACCCACGTCCCCATGATATTCTGGGCATCCCGAACATTTCTGAGTGAAAACAGAATCAACACTGCCCTGCTGGTAAAGGAGCAGCATAACCTGTATACCCATGACAACCTTTTTCACAGCATACTCGGTCTGTACCACATCAAAACCGGGCTGTATCGTGCGGAACTGGATCTGTTTAACGCAGCCAGAGGTCAATAAGTGAACTGGCTGATTATATTATTTTGTTCAGCGGATACTCGATGATCCCTTCTGCGCCCAGCTTAATAAGTTCTGGAACAACACGGCGAACCTCTTTTTCAGACATAATAGTCTCGATTGAGAGCCAATCTGATTTGTAGAGGTGTGAGACCGTCGGTTTTTTGAGACTTGGCAACAGTTTTGTGATCGCATCGACCCTGTCTGACGGTGAATTCATTTTCAGACCCACCATCCCTTCAGCAGCCAGCGATGATTTGAGCAGCGTGGCAACCTGATCGATCTTTGCCCGCTTCCAAGGATCGTCCCATGCTGCCTTGCTGGCCAGCAGCACCGGCACCGATTCCATCAGTTCACAGACAATGCGCAGGCCGTTCGCCTTTATGGTGGATCCGGTCTCGGTCACTTCGACAATGGCGTCGCAGAGTCCGTCAACTACTTTTGCCTCGGTAGCCCCCCATGAAAACTCTACGTTGACCGGAATATTCCGCTCGGCAAAATAGCGCTTGGTAAAGCCGACCAGTTCGGTGGAAATAGTGGCACCACTCAGATCCTCCGGCTTCTGCACCTTTGAGTCACCGTTGACAACCAGTACCCATCGCGCAGGGCGGCGGGAGACCTTGGAATAGACCATTTCACAGATTTCAACTACGTCAGACTCATTTTCACGCACCCAGTCGCGACCGGCAATACCGGCATCAATAGTCTGTCGTTCAACATAGCGGGCCATCTCCTGCGGTCGGATCAGCTTGCAGTTAATCTCGGTATCATCAACCACGGGGAAATAGCTGCGTGAGGAGATGCTAATCTGCCAACCGGCTTTTTTGAACAGACCGATAGTTGCTTCTTCAAGACTTCCCTTGGGGATGCCGAAATTTAATACGTTAGACATGGCAGAGTTCTCCTTTGCTACGCTTTTTTGTAGACTTCATTCGGGTCAAACAGCGGGTTTGAATGTTCCACCCATGCACCGTCTTCCCATTTGACATAAAAACAGCTACGGTTGCCGGTATGGCAGGCGGCAGGACCGTTCTGTCTTACCTTGATGACTACCGTGTCGGCATCGCAGTCGGTCAGCACTTCCATGACATCCTGCGTATTGCCTGACTCTTCACCCTTCATCCAGTATTTGTTGCGAGTGCGGCTGAAGAACCAGGTCTTGCCGTCCTTCAACGTCAAATCAAGGGTTTTTTTATCCATAAAGGCAACCATCAGAACTTCTCCGTTCCCGTAGTCCTGGATAATTGCAGGGATAAGCCCCCCCATTTTTTCAAAATTTATCTCAATCACATTGCTCTCCCGCTGGCGGTGAAGTTAAATGGTTCTAGTGGAAATAAATGAAAACGCCCCGAATCTGTCAGGGCGCGATGCTTTGTGTACCATGAATCAGGGGCATTGTCAAAGAGGAAGAACTAAATTTATCTATCAGAGTACTTGAAATATCCGGTCGGTAGAGTACAATCGCCGGACAAAGAAACAATATCCCACTATTAGTTTCAGGAGGAGTCCATGGATAGACTAACGTTTATCAAAGCTACCGGCAGCGCAGTTTTACTTGCCCCTATTCTGGTCAAAGATGTTTTAGCAGCCAGCGAGCTGCCTCTGGTGGCTGTAGCGGAAGGTAGTGATTACCCGGCAATCACCCGCAAAGCAATAAATGCCGTCGGCGGGATGAGAAGGTTTGTCAAGTCTGGCGATGTTGTCGTGGTAAAGCCTAATATGGGGTGGGACAGATCGAGCGAACTTGCCGCCAATACCCATCCGCTGGTGGTACGGACAGTGGTAGAGGAGTGCCTGGCCGCAGGAGCAAAAAAGGTAAAGGTCTTTGATAACACCTGCAACGACTCCCGCCGCTGCTACGTCAACAGCGGTATTGAGGGGGCGCTGAAAGGTATGAAGGGTGTCGAGTGTAAGCAGATCGAAACGGAACGGTTTAAAAAAATCACGTTGAATGGTCAATTCCTCAAGGAGTGGGAGCTGTATGATGAGGCGCTCTCGGCCAATGTCTATATAAATGTTCCGGTGGCTAAACACCACGGGCTTTCAAAGCTGACACTCGGACTAAAGAATATCATGGGGATCATGGGGGGCAATCGAGGCTTCATTCATCGTAATATCGATGTTGCCCTTGCTGATCTCAACGCGCATTTTAAAAGCCACCTCACTATCATTGATGCGACTCGCATCCTGACAGCCCACGGCCCGCAGGGTGGTAACATCGCCGACGTCAGGGTGCTTAACAAGGTTATCGCCTCTACCGATATAGTCGCTGCAGATGCGTATGCGACTACCCTGTTTGGCATGAAACCGGCGGATATTCCGGTGACCGTTGCCGCATTCAAGCGTGGCCTCGGCGAGATGAACCTCGACAAGATCAAGGTAGTCAAGGCGTAAATGATGAAATTGACTCCAGCCCGGATAAGTCAGTTACTTTTCCTCGCTCTCTTTCTGCTCCTTTTCGTTCAGACTGAGTACCGTGGCCGAGACGAAATCAGTACGGCGGTCAACTCTTTCTTTCGAGCCAATCCGCTGGTCTTGATCAGCTATCTGCTTGCGGCAAAATCATGGACATGGCTGTTGTTTCCCGCGCTTATGTTGGTAGTGGCGACGCTTTTTCTCGGGCGCTTTTTTTGCGGATGGATATGTCCGTTGGGTACTATTCTCGATCTGGTCACAGCTCGAATCGGCAAGAGCGCTCCGATCATGGCGCTCAAAGGTAACACCAAATACTGGCTGCTGCTGCCGCTGCTCTCGGCATCACTGGTCAATATCAACCTGAGCGGCCTTCTCGATCCGATCGCTATCCTGCTGCGGGGACTTACATTTTTTCTCTATCCGCTGCTCGGTATCGCAGCCAGAGAGGGATGGGTCGGACTATACCATACCATCGGCGAGCGGCGTGATGCCATAGCACCGGCGTACGCTCTTATTCGTGACAATCTGCTCCCATTTCGCGACACAATGTACCCATTGGCGCTTCTTTCAGCAGCCACTCTTCTAGCTATAATCGCTCTTGAGAGATATGAAACCCGCAACTGGTGTCGGAACCTCTGCCCACTCGGCACACTGCTCGGCTGGCTGGGACGCTTTTCCCCGTTCGAACGGTTGCCGGGAAAACTGTGCAGTGACTGTGGGCAGTGTCGCGAGCTTTGTTCGACCGGTTTTGACCAAGACAATCTGCGCAAAGAAGAGTGCACACTCTGCATGGAGTGTCAGCGGGGATGCCCAAACGACAGGATAGCGTTCCGCCCCCGAAAAAAGCTGAACTTAACAGGTACGTTCCTTCCAGAGCGGCGGCTGTTGCTAGGCGGCTTTGCCGGGGGAGTGCTGCTGGCTCTGCCGGCACGTTTCCGATCTCCGGAAAAGGAGTCGCGACTGCTGCGGCCACCGGGGGTGCAGAGTGAGGATGATTTTTTGAAAAAATGCGTCCGTTGCGGCGAATGTATGAAGGTCTGTCTGAAGAACGCGCTCTATCCGGCGACCTATCAGGCAGGATTGGAGGGGATTTTCACCCCTCAGGTCATTCCGCGACTGGGATACTGTGAGTACAACTGCACACTCTGCGGTCAGGTCTGCCCGACCGGGGCTATTCCGGCACTTCCGCTGGAGTTAAAAAAACGCGAAGTTATCGGCAAAGCGGTGTTCGACAAAAATCACTGTCTCCCCTTTGCCAGTAAGATCGACTGCATCGTCTGTGAAGAGCACTGCCCGATTCCGGATAAAGCGATCCGCTCCCGTTCGGTCACGCTGATAGGGCTTGACGGTATACAGCGGACTGTCAAGGAGCCGTATCTGGTTGAAGAAATATGCAATGGCTGTGGCATCTGCGAAAATGTCTGCCCGCTGGAAACCAGAGCAGGCATCGAGGTCTTTGCCGTAAATAATCACACCCCCATCCCTCCATCTGTCGGCAAACCTGGTGAGTTTAAGAGCCCGTTGTGATCAGATAGCCGTATCATAAATGGCTATGATCTTACCACGAGGAAACTACTGTGGAATGAACTCTTCCCGTGAGGAAATTTTTGCAAGAGCAGCGACAATTAACCTGGCAGCATTCTCTATGTCGCTCAGCGAGACCGTCTCAATCGACGTATGCATGTAGCGTAGCGGTATTTTGACCAGCGCCGTGGCGACACCGCCTCGCGAAATCTGCATGACATTGGCGTCAGTGCCGGTGCCGCGAGGAGAGGCGGTATGCTGAATATCTATTTTTTCTTTCCCGGCTGCTGCCTGAAGCAGCTCAAGCAGATGCGGGTTGATATTCGCCCCACGCGCAAGAATCGGCCCTTTCCCGAGCGCAACCTCACCATTATGTTTCTTCTCCACATCCGGTTGATCGGTGGCAAAATCAACCTCGACGCAGATGCCGACATCAGGATTGATCGAGTAGCAACTTGTTGTCCCGCCACGCATACCGATCTCTTCCTGTACCGAAGAGACACCATAGAGATCAACGGCCAGTTTTTTCCCCGAAGCTGCCACGAGTCGTAATACTTCGGCAACCACAAAGCAACCGGCCTTGTCGTCAAAACCGCGAGACGAGACCCGATCATTCTGCAGGCGGGTAAAGGTACTTTCAAAGGTGACGGCATCCCCTACCCTGACAAGCTTTTGAGCTTCTTTTTTGTCACTTGCGCCGATGTCGATATATTGTGATTCAAGCTTGACGACCGTTTCACGATCTTTGTTGTCCATCAGATGAATCGGCTTTTTACCGATCACTCCCGGCAAAGCTCCGTTGGCGGTATGCACGGCTACTCGCTTACCCGACGTCAGATGGGCATCTACACCACCGACTGCGGCAAAATAGAGAAAGCCTTTATCGTCAATATATTTTATCTGCAGGCCGATCTCGTCGGTATGGCCGACAATCATCACTCGCGGCAGATTTTTTCCCTTTCCGCTGATACGGGCATAAACATTTCCCATAACATCTGTCGTCAGCTCATCACAAAACGGAGCGACATAATCGCGAAAAACACGCTGGGCCGGTTGTTCATAACCGGAAGGACTTGGTGCATCAAGCAGTTGTTCAAGAAATTTCAGGGACTCTTTCCGCATCGGTTACACCTCATGAATGGAGTAGGTAATATCTTTGATAATTGAATAGATGGTTGTAGTATCTTCTGTTTTAATTTTAATCTCTTCCTTCTGCAGAGCGGCTTCCGTGACTACCTTCATCTTCACCCCTCGCCCTGCCTGAATCAGCAGATTACTCCGCTTCATACCAACCAGATCCGACAACCGCGCCGGATGGCAAGAGACTGTCACGGACCGGCCAACAGGCACAAAACGGCAGAGCAGATCGCTATACATCTGCGAACGAACCAATTGACCTAATGCCGGATGCCAGCAGCCAGCCAGAATATGTTCGGCGTCAAGCCCTTTTTCGGCCTGCAGGCCGATCCTGATAACCGGAACACCGGCTTGCATGGCGCGCTGCAGAAGCAATTTACAAAGAGACACGCCACGGTCAAGAGATAACGGGATAAAGTCACCGGAGAGATAGCGGCTGGCTAACTCGGTTCCTTCCAGAACCACCGTCGGATAGATCCGCAAAAAATCAGCTCCGGCAGCAATAACCTGTTCAAGTGAATGGAGGGATGAAGCCGGTGTGTCACCGGGTAAACCAGGCATCAACTGGGCACCGACATTAACTCCCAGTTTTTTTATGCATCCGATGGCATTCAACGATGCAGATGCCAAATGGCCGCGTCCGGAAGACGTCAGCACAGCATCATCCATTGACTGGACACCAAGTTCAATAGTACGCACCCCCAGGTTCGAAAGCCATGTTACGTGCTCGGTATCAATACAGTCGGGACGGGTTGATATTCTGATCGAAGCAAGCGTGCCATTATCCAATAACGGCTGCAAAGGCATCAGAAGTTGCGCTTGAGTATCTTTTGGAAGGGCAGTAAAGGTGCCGCCAAAAAAAGCGACCTCCAGAGGTCTATTCCCTGAAGTGGCTCTCCAGAGTTCTATCCTTGTATGAATCTCGTCAGTTGTGGGGAGCGTACCGCCTACTCCGGAAATGAGACGCTGATCACAAAAAACACAGGTATGTGGACAACCTTGATGACTGATGAAGAACGGAATAGTAGCTGACTTCACAAACCATGCCTTCGACTTGATTTGAGGGTGTCAAGCGCCTCTGTGGCCGCAGCCTGCTGAGCAATTTTCTTGGACTTCCCTTGGCCGACGCCGACAACCTTATCGCCTGCAATAAGATGAAAGGTAAAAAGGCGATTATGAGGCGGACCAGTCTCTTCAATAAGTCGGTACTCCGGCGGCTGATTGTTATGCGTTGAAAGATACTCCTGCAGTTCACTCTTCGAATCGCGACCCAATACAAGCAGGTCGGGAGCATCCACTAACTTGCCGAAAAGCCGGACAACAATGGTACGTGCGGCTTTAAGGCCACCATCACAGTATAACGCCGCAATAATCGACTCCAGCACGTCAGCAAGAATAGCATCCTTTTTTCGCCCGGCACTCTGCTCCTCTCCCTTGCCTAGCAGGAAAAAGTTCCCTATTCCCAATGTTCGTGCCCGTTCGGCCAAAACATCCTGACCGGCGAGCCTGGAGCGCAGTTGAGACAGGCGGCCTTCATGCCAATCAGGATAACGGCTATAGAGCATTTCAGCCAGCAGCATGCCCAATACCGCATCACCAAGAAATTCAAGCCGCTGGTAGTCTCCACCCACATGCTCACCAACTTCATGCAGATATGACGGGTGTGTCACCGCTTGGAGGAGAAGACTCTTGTCCTTGAAAGTATATTCCAGCAGCAACTCAAGTTTTGTCACGCTTGTAATCAGAATTCCCCTCCATCGAAACGGTCAAACTATAACTTTACGGGCTGAAATATGGACTTTTGATGATTCGTTTATTTTGCAGAGAAAAACAGTTTGAGTTCAATTCTTCTGTTAGATGCTTTTAGCTCTTCAGTACTGTTTGCCTTAACCAGCGCTTCTCTACTGTATTCACCATCAAGTTTTCTTGATGGAGGTGCATACTCTCCGAAAGAAGTAGCTGACATTGGCAACACTGCCGGATCTATCCCTGACTGATCTTTAAAAAACTGGTAAACATCAACGGCTCTTCTTGACCCAAGTACAATATTTCCCATATTTTTCGGGTAATTATCCAGCTTAATTTCATTAGAATCTGTATGACCTTCAATTTGAACAAGTTTTATTTTGTCAGATTTATGTTTTATGGCATCGCCAACTACTTTCAGCACCTCTCTTCCGCTCTCTTTTATAGTATATAGACTTTTATCGAACAGTATTTTTTCATAAAAACTGATTTGTTGATAATCAGTTTCACTTGTTATCTTGACAATTTTTTCAGTGCCATTTGAGATGATTAAGGTACTATCGGACTCTTCTGATTCTCTATAGTTTTCTTTGAATTTAGCTTTCAATTGATTCTTTATTTCATTTATAATCGCAGCTTTGCTTTCTTGTTTCTGCTTTAACTGAGACGCATTAACACCAAATTTGACGACAAGCAGAGCCGCCATTATAATAGTAATAGTTAACATTAAATCGGTAAATGAGGGCCAGAAATTGAAATCAAGCCCATCATCTTTTAGTAAGTCATTATCAAGCATTCAATACTAACCTTTATCTACGAACAATTCAGCCCGGCTTGCGGTACTTGCTCTATCGCCACTGTACGGTCTGAGTGTTGCGTCATTCAGGTTATCATGTTTTGCAGGCGGGGTGCCTGATCCACCCGCCAGTGCTGCCAGTTCTGCCTGTACACCTTTAAGCCCGCCCAATAACTCCTGCCGGATACCGGTCAAACTATTAACGACTCGAATTGACATCTTATCCAGGCTAAACTTTAGAGTCCCGTCTACTTCGCCAAGACTCTTTTCAACCGCTGCCATATTTAATGCAAGTGAAGCTGTAAGATCTTGAACCCCTCCAATTAATTGGGTAAATTTTTTGGATGACTCTTCCAATATCCGCTCGGCAATTTCTCTATTTAGCGCGGTTTCTGAGCCTTTTACCGCTGTCACTGATTTAACCAGCTCAGTAACGGCCTCGGTTTGACTCTTGCTAACTTCAAGATATTGCTCATCAAAATCCATCAGTGCCTCGAAAATATTATTAATTTGAGTATCTATTTTGACTACCTGAGCATTGTTTTTTTCGACTAAAGCCTGGAACTGTGAACTCCAGATTGATAATTGCCTGGAATGTGTTTCATTTGCGGCGGTAAGGGCATCATAACCAATGGCCAGGCGTTCCTCAAGGAAGGAAAATTTGTCCAGAGTTGATGAAAAATTTTCAGATGATCTGGTCAGCTTGTCAGCATAGTTATTAAGCAACGCAACAGCCGCCTCTGATTCGTTAATAATAGGCTCCACGCGTTTAAGTGCCTGATCAGCGTTTCTTATGCTCTCTCTGAACGGGGCCAGCTCTTTTTGAACATCTCTGGCGAATTCAGCGACTGTCGCAGCGTCAGCAAACTGTTTTTCAATTCTGCGAGCATTATCTTCGAGTTTATCAACAATAATATCTGAAATTGCAGGGCATAGTTGCGGAATCCATGAATTCAGGGTAGCATGCTCCAGGTTTGTTTTTAAAGGTGTGTAATACGTATGAACTAGTCTGCTATACAACAGCATACCGACAATTGTACTTATAACACCCCATATACTTGGAACAAAAGCAGACGGTAAATCCTGACTTACCAGTTTTGTAACGTTGATTGCTTCATCACTAAACTTGCCAAGACTATCGCTCATTCCCATGAGGGTACCAAGCAGTCCAATGACAAGAAAAGATGAGAGAATATTTTTTAACCTGATAGATTCATTAAACAACTTAAGCTCTGTATGTTTAATAAGCGCTTCAGCTTCCAGGCGAGAAGCAAACAGACCAGACATTAGAATATTCCTCAAATGTTCAGAAATTGCCGTAAAACCTACCGGTGCGTTTCTCCTTTTTAACGCACTAGTAACCAGGCCGGTTTTAGCACGTTGCTCTATCGTCTTAACTATGTACACTTTAAACTGCTCTTCTATATCGGCTCTTGATTTATCGGTATTTTTTCTTTCCTGTCGGACTACTTTTGATAACTGATCGATAATATCGCTATGTTCTATTTCATGAATTAATTGAATAGCCAGTTTTATATTTCTCTTCGACTGTAATCTTTTCAACAGAAAGTAAACAAAACCACACCAAATTATACAACAGAGTCCAAAGGAAACCGGTTGGGACTGAAAATTTGGAAATATATGCAGGGAATTCATCATCAATCAAATACTCTTTTCAATGTGAAGTTTATTTTAAAGGGTTGGAAATTACACCTAGAGGCTGGTAGTGTCAACGCAATAAAAAGGAGATGAGATGAGCAATCCAACAGAAAAAGTTAAAAAACCCCCAACCAGAAAGCGACTTCGCTACGAAATGCAGAATAATACGCCAAAAAATGAGGAACTTCATTTATCTGATGCGGTCACGGTGGAAACTGTGGCGAAAATAGCGACGGAAGCAGTGACTCCCGACACTGTTTCAGCCACCACGTCCGTTGAATCGAATAAACTGGAACCATTGGCAAAGGTAGAAAACGAGTTGAGCAGCAAGATGCCTCAGGAAGAGAAGAAAGCACCGGAAAAGCTGCAAGAACCTCGTGCCATAAAAGAGTTATCTGCGATAGAGATTGCCGAAATGGAGTTCGAAGCGGACAAGGCAGCTTATCACACCGTCGCTGCAACATCCATTGGATCATCTTGTGAGGAGTCTGATACAAATGTCAAAGATGAGCAGTTCCGGAGAGCCATAAACACTGTACACACCTATTCAGCAATGTCAGCAGCAACAGGATTGATTCCGTTGCCTCTGGTGGATATGGCAGGCTTAATGACAATCCAGCTACTGATGCTGAAAAAACTCAGCAAACATTACAACATTCCCTTTGACTCTCAACGCTCCAAATCTGCAATCGCCATCCTTGTAAGCGGTATAAACAGTGGATACATTGCTGCAAGCAGCTCCAAGTTGATCCCGTTTATCGGCAGTTTTTCAGTTGCTGCAATGCCGGTAGTGAACGGGGCGCTTTCATATGCCGTCGGGAGAGTATTCATTAAGCATTTTGCCTCTGGCGGAACCTTCCTGGATTTTGATCCGGTCAAAGCACGGGACTACTTTGAAGAGCAGTATCGTAAATGATAATTGGAATTTAAGTTGATAATTCATAGGCGTTTCCCTATAATTCACCCTTTAAAATTTATCGTAGAGTTGGTTAATAACAGTGAGTGAGACACGCGTGGGCTTTTTCATTACATTCGAAGGTGTTGAAGGGTGTGGAAAAACTACCCAGATAAAACTTTTGGCAGAACTCCTCGCTACTCGTGGCATCAGCGCGGTTTTGACCCGCGAACCGGGTGGTTGCCCTATTGCTGACAAGATTCGTACTATTCTTCTGGATGCTGAAAACAACGCTCTTTCCCCACTTGCAGAGCTAATGCTTTATGCAGCCGCCAGAGCCCAACATGTCACCGAGGTTATCTCTCCGGCGCTCGAAGCAGGGAACATTGTTCTCTGTGATCGCTTTTGCGATGCTACGGTGGCATATCAGAGTTTTGGGCGCGGCATCGAGCGGCGCGTCATTGACAACCTGAATGGTCACGCATGTCATGGAGTATTGCCCAACCTTACGGTTCTGTTTGATTGTGATCCGGTCGTCGGCCTTGAGCGGGCACGCCGGAGGATAGAGGCGACTTGCGGCCTCCGGGAAGAGCGCTTCGAACTTGAAGCATTGGATTTTCACCATCGGGTACGCAACGGCTATCTGCATTTGGCTAAGGAAGATCCGCATCGCTTCGTGATTATCGACGCCTCTGAAACAGTAGAAGAGATTTTCGCTGCAATTTTATCGCAGGTTGTGGCACGAATTCCGGAGGCTCCACGTGCCGTTTGCTGACATCATGGGACATGATCGGATCATTGAGGTACTGCGGCGTTCTCTGCGTAACGGTAAGACTGCACACTCCTACCTGTTTGAAGGAGTCCCTGGATCTGGTCGCAAAAAAACCGCGATGACCCTGATTCAGGCGCTTTTCTGCAAGGCTCTGACGGATGACGCCTGTGGGGACTGCCATTCGTGCCGAAAGATAGTCAGCGGCAATCATCCTGATATCCACCATATAGCGCCATTGCCGGACAAACGTGACATAAGTATCGACCAATTACGGGAATTGCAGCACATTTTGTCGTTACGTCCCTACGAGGCTCCGCGCAAGGTGTGCATAATCGATCCGGCCGAACGGATGAGCATAAATGCCGCCAACTCACTGCTGAAAACGCTGGAAGAGCCACCAGGTAATGCCTTGATAGTCCTCCTGACCGAAAATGCCGGCATGTTGTTGTCAACTGTTCGCTCCCGTTGCCAATTAATCCGTTTTGCACCACTTTCGCCGGAACATGTCATCACACTTCTTGAACGGAGCGGCATGCCTCCGGAAACTGCGACTCTAATCGCCCCCATGTCAGGCGGTAGTCTGCAGCGAGCACTTGAGCTTGATAATGAATCACTGGTTGTCCGCCGGGAAGCGGTGTTGTCCAGGGTGAGTCAACTATCTAACAACAGGATAGCCACCATTTTTGACGCCGCCGAGGAGTTGTCCGGTAATCGGGATGCGACTCTTGAGCTGCTTGATATGCTGCTCTCCTTCTTTCGCGATGCAGTCCATCTGGGTGCCGGCAACAGGGAAATCGTCAACCGATCCGTTAGAGTGGCAATCGAGTCAATTGCCGCACAACGCTCATTTCCTCGTAATCTTGAAATATTGGAACAAATAAACGCAACAAAACGAGATGTTCAACGCAACGCCAATCCAAAGCTGGCTCTTGATAATTTGTTTATGGCCATGGCGGGTAATCGATAATCAGGAGGTCTTTTTGTCACATATTGTAACCATCCAATTTACTAAAGCCGGTAAGATGTATGATTTCAACGCCGGATCACTTGAGCTTGCCGCAGGTGACCATGTCATAGTTGAAACAGAACGAGGTGTAGGTGTCGGGCAGGTCATGAAGCCGCCAGTTATGAGAGAGACCGCACTGTCCGGTTCGTTAACGCTTGTCAAGCGTAAAGCTACGCTTGAAGATATGGCAACGGTCGAGCGAATAACCCGGAAAGAGCAGGAGGCTCACCGTTTCTGTATCGAACGTATTGTTGAACGCTCGATGCCGATGAAACTGGTGCGGGTTGAATACCAGTTTGACTGCAGCAAGGCGGTATTTTTCTTTACCGCCGATGGCAGGGTCGATTTCCGTGATCTTGTGAAGGATCTGGCTCATACATTTCATACCCGCATCGAAATGCGGCAGATCGGCGTACGCGACGAAGCAAAAATGACCGGCGGTATTGCCATCTGTGGTCGAGAACTCTGCTGCAGCTCTTTTCTTCGCGAATTCCAGCCGGTTTCAGTCAAAATGGCCAAGGAACAGAATCTGGCGCTCAACCCCAACAAGATTTCCGGACAGTGCGGACGCTTGCTCTGCTGCCTTGACTACGAATATGAAACCTATTGTTGCCTGCGCAAAAATTTCCCCAAATCCGGTAAACGGATCCGCACAGTTAACGCCGTCGGAGTTGTTGATAAAATTAATATCCTGACCGGAAATATTACGCTTAAACTTGACGACAACAAAATTATCGTCATAAAGCGTGATGAGATTCTTGGAGACGGTGCTCCCGTAACGGCTTCTGAAGGAGCTCCAATCCAAACTCCACCCCAGGCTCCCCCGCGTACACCAGAACGGCGCCCTGAACAGCGCCGTAAACAGGAAAAAACATCCCTTGAAACATATAACATTGCTGAAAGCGCCAGGAAGAGCGCCCCGCTGCCACCGGCAGTGCCTGAAACTTCAGAAGCTGTCGCTAAGCCGGAAGTCGTAAAAATCGGGCAGCAGCGCAAAAAAAATCGATCCCGCAAGCACGGCCATCGCAAACAGTCCGACAACAGTACACCAGCACCGTCCACGGGAGCCTGATATGAAACCAACCTTTTATGTAACCACTCCGATCTATTATGTAAATGATGTCCCGCATATCGGGCATGCCTATACCACGGTCGCCGGAGATGTGCTGGCGCGGTACAAACGATTGATGGGGTATGATGTATATTTTCTGACCGGCAGCGACGAACATGGGCAAAAAGTGGAAAAAGCTGCCACGACCGCCGGCGAAACGCCGCTGGAGTTGGCCGACCGGGTGGTTAAGCGCTTTCAGGCGCTTTGGGGGCGCCTGGGAATATCCCACAACGACTTTATCCGCACCACTCAGGAGCGTCATAAAAATGGGGTCAGCCGAATTTTCGAAAATATTCTCGCAAAAGGTGATATCTACCTCGGCGAGTATGAAGACTGGTACTGTACACCCTGCGAAACATTCTGGACCGAGACACAGTTGATCGAAGGGCGCTGCCCCGACTGCAACCGTCTGGTTGAAAAGCTGAAAGAGGAATCATACTTCTTCCGCATGAGTAAGTTTCAGGGAGAGCTGCTCTCTCACATAGAAGCCAATCCCGATTTTATCCAGCCAAAGAGCAAGCGCAACGAGATTATCTCCTTTATCAATGAAGGTCTACGTGACTTGTCGGTTTCCCGCACGACTTTCTCCTGGGGCATCCCTGTTCCGGGTAACAACCGACATATCATTTATGTCTGGTTCGACGCTCTGACCAACTACATTACCGCACTTGGCTATCCTGATGAGAAAGGAAATTATGGTCGCTACTGGCCGGTTGATGTTCATCTGATCGGCAAGGATATTCTCCGCTTTCACGCTGTTTACTGGCCGACCTTTTTAATGGCTGCCGGCCTGCCGCTACCGAAAAAAGTGTTCGCACACGGCTGGTGGACGGTTGAGGGGCAGAAGATGAGCAAAAGTCTGATGAATGTCGTTGAGCCGAACATGCTGATCGACAAATACGGCGTAGACGCAGTCAGATACTTCCTGCTGCGTGAGGTGCCGTTCGGCCTGGACGGCGATTTCTCCCATACAGCACTGATTCAGCGGATCAACTCCGACCTGGCAAATGATATCGGTAACCTGCTCAGCCGCTCGACTGCAATGGCTGTTAAATATTTTGGCGGAATTCTTCCTGCTACCGGACTGCCGTCTGAGGCAGATCTTTCTCTGAAGCAGAAAACGGAATCGATGGTAACGATAGTCGATAAATTTGTCGATGAACTGGCCTTCAGCAAGGCACTGCAGGCGATCTGGGAAGTTATCTCGGCCGGCAACAAATACATTGATGATATGGCTCCCTGGACACTGGCGAAGGATCCGGCCAACAGCGGGCGGCTCGCCACGGTCATGTACACCATGCTTGAATCGCAACGAATTACTCACTGCATATTGTCAGCTTTTCTTCCTGCAACGGCGGCAAAAGCACTCTCTTCTCTGGGATGGAATGAAACTGTGACTAAAGAGGGGTTGGTCTGGGGCGGTTTGAAAGATGGCACAAAAATTACCAAGGCTGAAGCACTTTTCCCGAGGATTGAGGAATGAGCAGCAACAATGCAATCTAAATGTCGATGTCCATGGTGCGGCACAGATCCGCTGTACATGGCCTACCACGATGATCAGTGGGGGGTGCCGCTGCACGGAGACAGCAATCTGTTCGAAATGCTGACGCTGGAGGGGGCTCAGGCGGGTCTTTCCTGGTTGACTATCCTGCGAAAACGCGAAGGGTATCGCCGGGCTTTTGAAGGATTCGATATCCGGAGAGTAGCAGCGTTCACCGACGATGATACCGTAAGACTTCTGGCTGATACCGGCATTGTCCGCAATCGTCTCAAGGTTGCATCCACTATCTCAAATGCGCGTGCCGCGTTGGAGATTCAGTCACGCTATGGGAGCCTCGACCGCTATCTCTGGAACTTTGTTGACGGAGTTCCGGTACGGAATCATTGGCAGACAATGGCTGAGATTCCTGCACGAACACAGCTTTCTGACACCATGAGTAAAGAGCTGAAACGGCATGGGTTTCGCTTCGTCGGCTCGACAATCTGCTATGCCTTCATGCAGGCGACCGGCATGGTGAATGACCATCTGACAGGCTGTTTTTGCTACGATAAAACGATACAAAAGTAAAAAGCCCTCCCTCCAATTCGCAAGACATGCTAAAGTTACGCCATTTCAGAAAAGGATCCTCCATGCTTATCCCTAACAGATCCCCAAACTTTCTCCCCTGGGATGAGAACGAACCGGCTCCGGTCTGGAACGATATATTCGGCAATGACAATCTTCTTGCACTTGAAATCGGCTGCGGCGTCGGTGATTTTATTGTTCAGATGGCTCAGTTGCACCCAGACGTTAATTTTATTGCCATTGACTTTTATAACAAGGGGTGCATAAAAACCTGTAAAAGGATTGACAAGGCAGAACTGTCCAATGTACGGGTATTACGCGCCGAAGCGCGCAGCTTTATCGGAGCCTGCATCCAGCCAGAGACACTGCAGAAGATCGTCATCAACTGCCCGGACCCCTGGCCAAAATTGCGTCACAGAAAGAGGCGTCTTGTAAACACCGCTTTTGTTGCGTATTTATCTGGCTTTATGAAGCGGGGAGCCGATTTTTATTTCGCCACCGATTTTGTTGATTACGGTCTTGACGTTGCCGAATTCATGGCACTCCAGCAGGGGTTTGACAATCAGCTTGCTCCGGATAAATTCCGTCATCATCTTGAGGAGTATCCGGTTTCAAAATACATGCGCCGTTTTTTAGAGATGGGGCAGCCGATTTATTACATTCATTACCGTAAAGGATAGGAAGAGATGAATAAAACTCCTGAAGATACGGATCCCAGTTTTTTCAAACCACGCGGCGCAACCATGCGTGCCGAGGTTCGCGTAATCACGTTCATTCTGTCAGGCTGGTTGATAGCCATCGTCGGCTTCCAGCTTCTTGCCTACATTCTGGAAGTAAGTTATTCCGAACTACTGCTTGAAGATCTTACCTTTTTCAACCTGCCGATTCAATTCTGGCTGAGTGGCCAACTGCTTCCGCTCTGGTTCATTATCCTCTGTGTACTTTTCAATATCTGGATGGATCGCAATTCGGCGCAATCCCGGGAAGGCTCGCTCCGCTTTCGCATAAAAGCGGTCAGAGGGGAGGACGAATAAATGGCATTTGGTATGGTACATTTCGTGCCGATAATCATCGTGGCAATCATGTTTGCACTCTTCGCCGTTTCCGGTTTGCGCGACCGAAGCAGCCAGGCGTCGGGATACGAATTCAACAGGAGTTACACCAGTCGGATCGGCATTGGAGCTGGTATCGCCAGCAATTGGATGAGCGCCGCCAGCTTCCTTGGTCTGGCTGGGATTTTTTATCTTAAAGGCTACTTTGCCATGGCCTACGTGGTGGGGTGGACCGGAGGATATGTACTGCTGCTGGTACTGATGGCCACACAGATCAGGCGCTTTGGCAAATTTACCACACCTGATTTTGTCGGATTCCGTTACGAATCTGATACAGCCCGGACTCTGGCGGCGCTGATTTCTATCATTATCTCGGTTATCTATTGCGTTGCTCAATTCCGCGGCATAGCACTTCTGGTCTCCTGGCTGTTTGGTATCGACTACATCCCCGCTGTTGTCGTCGGGACACTGCTGTTTGTTTCGCATGTCACAGTATCAGGTGCAATGGGAGTGGTTCGCAATCAGAAGCTGCAATACTTTGTCCTTATCATAACTTTTATCCTGCCGTTGATGCTCCTGACCCACAAACTGGGCTATTTCTGGATACTGCCCCAGTTCGGCTATGGGGCCGCAATCGGCGAACTTCAGCGGCAGTTCAACTTTAACTGGTCGGAGCCATTCGGCAGCACTACCCTTTTTGAGTGGCTCGCACTCTGCTTCACATTGATGTTCGGTACTGCCGGATTGCCCCACGTGCTTTCCAGATTCTATATGGTTCCCGGCAAACGGGATGCGCGCTGGGGTGTTGTCTGGGGGCTCTTTTTTATTGCTCTTATCTACTGGTCCGCACCTGCCTACGGTGTACTGGCACGCCTTTTTGAAGCGCGGAACGGCTTGAGTCTCAATATGACCGGAACCGATGCCGCCGATATGATTGTACTCTCGGCTGCAGGACTTGGCGGCCTGCCGCTTTGGGCGGTCGGCCTTCTCGCGGCCGGGGGAATGAGCGCCGCTTTTTCTGCCTCAGCAGGGTTGCTGATGACCGGTTCTGCCTCTTTTTCGTACGATATTTACCCTCGATTGATCAGCCCTGACGCCTCCGAACAGGATAAGGTTTTTGCCGCAAAGGGGGTTTTTCTGGTTCTGGCCGCCATAGTCATGGCGCTGACCTTCCAGCCATTGGGGATGATCGCCGAAATTGCCGCCTTTGCTTTTGCCATTGCCGGCAACACCATTTTTCCGGCTTTTCTGCTCGGCATCTGGTGGCCAAGAGCCAATGCTGTTGGCGTTATCAGCGGTATGCTGACCGGTCTGGCAATAAGTTTTGCGCCTCTTTTAATTGGCGACAAACTTCCGGTTATCTCACAGATATTTCCATTCACGTCGTCCGCTTTCATCGGTGCACCACTGGTCGTAATCGTAATGATCTGCGCCTCGCTGCTGACTGCGCCGCCATCCTCTGCCATACGGCTTTTTATCAGCCGCGAAGTGCATGACTGTCCCGAAGAAAACTGATGACCTTTAATTTGCCACTGTAAAGGAATTTGGCGCAATGATCCTCTCACTTTCCACCGGATGTCTGTTCACTCTCCCCTTTCAACGGATATTCGAATTGTCGGTAGAATCCGGATTCGACGGTGTCGAACTGATAATTAACCGGAATTTCGAGCGGATAGACGCCGTAAAACTTGTTCGTTCGTTGCAGAATATTGCCACAATCCACTCCATTCACGCACCTTTTATGGAGATAGACGGTTGGGGGGGGAATATTGATTCGATCAAGTCTTCAGTGGAACTGGCGGCGGAATGCGGCATACCGCTGGTCAACTTTCACCCACCCTCCTGGATGGGGCTTGAAATCGGCTTCTGGCGCTGGCTATACAGCATTCGCGACTTTCAGAAGGAGGTCGGCTTGGATAGCAGCGTAATGGTCACCCTTGAAAACATGCCGTGGACCGGAAAATGGAAGATCAACCCCAATATTCTTTCCAATACGCAACGGATGGTAGACTTTATTAAAGAGCACAACCTCTACATGACCTTTGACTGCACCCACATGGGGTCTGGAAAAACCAATTTCATCAATGATTTTTATCTCTGTTACAACTCAGAACGGATTCGGAACATCCATTTTTCCGATTACGGGCATGAGCGGGAACATCTGCTTCCAGGACATGGGATTCTGCCGCTGACACGTTTTCTTAACCATCTGCGCAACACTGAATATCAGAGAACAATCACACTGGAACTCGATCCGAAGGAGTTGCCCAAAGGAGAGATAAATCTCCTGGAGAGTCTGAAAGAAATCGTCTCTTTCCTGCGCACCGAAACAGGTAAACAGGCAGATGCTCCGCGCAAATACACGCAGGAGTTTGTGCCGTCATCAGAGACTCTATGAAATCACCTTTTACCGTATTTTATGCCTGATAGATTCATAGAAAAATCATTTTTCTACCTGCTCCTTCTCTCACTCATTCTTCATGCGGGGCTGTTCGCCGGGCTCTATTTTTTTCCACCGATGCAGCAGAAATCTCAGAAAGAACCGGTTTTTATCGATCTGCAACAGGTTCCTCAACAGAATCAGCCTCCTCTGCCAACGCCACAAGTGACGAAGCGGCACTCCGAACAGCAGGTAAGAGTTCCAAGGGAAACAGCACCTCGCGGTGATGCCTCGCAAGATATTCAGTCACTTCAGAAACAGGAACCACCAAAGACACAACCATCATCAACAGCTAAACCAACACAGCCGACGACACAATCAACTTCCCGACAGCAGATAGCCCCCGGCTCTTCAGTGGCCGGTCTGTTGAAACCAAAAATGCAGACGCCAGCACAATCGCCGACCGTTGCTCAACTGTTCCCCGGAGCCAGTGGACTGGCAAAACTTGAAGAGAGCTATCGGCGCAAATTTGAAAAGGATGTGGCTGAGGGGGATACCCGCTTCCTGAACAGCGATGATATTATCTTCGGCTCGTTTCTCCGTCGCTTTGAAAGCGCGGTCTATGGTGTCTGGCGCTATCCCCGTGAAGCCGCTTTACAAGGAATCGAAGGAATCACTCCGGTCAGGATAACCTTCAATCGGCGGGGGGAAGTCACTAATATTAAACAACTGGAAAGCTCCGGGGCAAGAATTCTGGATGAGGAGGTATTTCGCACCTTGAGAGCAATAGGGCCTGTAGGGGGGTTCCCCAAAGGATACGACAAGGAAGAGTTTCATCTTATCGCTTTTTTTCAGTATGGCAGTGCAAGAAGGGCACTGAGGTAAGATAAGCCTTCAGGAGAAACTGGTAGTGTTATACTCGAAACGTGTTACCGTGCGGCAAAAAAGTTTTGTTGCACTTTACGCAGAAACATAGTAGAAGAGTTGTTCTTTTAAAGACGGCATCTTTGCCGAAATCTCCTTGCTCCGGGTAGTACCGGGGCTTGAATCCGTGAGGAGGATTGCTAACATGAGGAAGTACGAAACAATTTTTATCCTTCAGCCTGAACTGAGTGAAGACGAAATCAAGTCTGTCACAGCAAAGGCCGAGGACGTCATCTCGTCGTATAAAGGCGAATGCCTGAGGATGGATGACTGGGGTATCAGGAAACTGGCCTACCCTATCAAGAAGTGCGCCAGGGGGCGTTATTACTATCTCCGCTTTGATGGAGAAAGTGCGCTTATCGCAGAACTTGAGCGTCGTCTGAGGCTTGACGAAAAAGTCCTTCGCTACCAGAGTATCAACATTACTGATCTGCCCGAGCGCACTGCACCGGAGAAAAAAGTTGAACTTAACGATGCCGCCACAGAAGAAAACATTGAAGAAGAAGCATCCGCCGCTGAAGAAGCCGCCGAATAATTTACTGGAGGAGATATACTCATGAGTGACGAAAGACCAGCAACTACATCATATCAACGTCCTGCTAGTACCGGCCAGCGTCCAGCAGGCGGGCAGGGTCAGCGCCCTGCTGCCGGCGGCTTTGGCGGCCCCGGCGGTCCCGGCGGAGCACGCAAGAGACGTCCGTTTCAGCGACGTAAAGTGTGTCGTTTTTGCGCCGAAAAAAACCTGACTATAGATTACAAAGAGCCGCGTACGCTCCGTTTTTTCATCACAGAACGCGGCAAAATTGTTCCACGCAGAATTTCAGGGAACTGTGCGGCACATCAGCGCCATATTACTGAGGCAATTAAGCGGGCTCGTAATATCGCACTTTTGCCGATTGCAGCAAACCACGCTGTCAACTGACAGAAATTGAATGAACTTTAAATCACCTGCCGACCACTACCTGTATGTACGCATGAAAGCGTCAATTCTTGGAGTGGTCTGTTCGTTTGTTTTATTTGCTGCCTATCTGGCAGTGCCTCCCTTAGGAATTTTTTCCGGGGTATTGGCTCCGTTTCCAGCAGCATATAATCGCCTGATTCATGGCCGTTTATCATCACTGATTATCACGCTAGGTGCAGCCGCAATAATCTCTGCTCTTTTTGGAATTTTTGCCGGAGCTCTGTATATTGGTATGTGCAGCATGATAGGTTTGTTAATGCCGGAGCTACTGCTGCGGGGTATCAGTGGCAGTCGGGTGCTTTTTTGGACGACAGCAGCAAATCTGCTGATTTGCTCCATCGGAATTATTTTTTACAGCTCATTTTCCGGCGTTAATCTACAACAGCTTATTTCGACCGAAATATCCGGCAGTTTGAAACAGGCTGTCGCGTTGTACGAAAAAGGTGGTGTAACAGGAGAAGAGCTGGAACTTCTCAAGAGTTCCATGGTTGTAGCCTCTGATTTACTGAAGCGTCTTTACCCGGCTCTTATCACGATAATGCTCATTGTTATTGCCGGATGCAACCTGCTCCTGCTAAAGAAGACCACTGCCAATACCTCTGTAACTCTGCAGATAGGCGATTTTGCTACATTCAGGAACCCTGATCTGCTTGTGTGGCTTCTTATTGCATGCGGTTTTACTCTGTTGTTGCCGCTGTCGCTTATGACAACTCCGGCTCTCAATATCTTATTGATTGTCACCATGTTGTATTTTTTTCAGGGAATGGCTGTCGTCTCGGCAATGATTAAAAAATATTCCGTACCTGCACTGCTGCGTATTTTTTTGTACATGATGCTGATAATTCAACCTTACCTGCTGGCACTCGTCGCCGGAATTGGCATTTTTGATCTCTGGGTTGATTTTAGAACCCCAAAAACACAGGAAAACCTGTAACTATTTATCAGGCTCGAAAGGAGAAGAACGAATGAAAGTCATTCTGAATGAGAACATTGAAACGCTGGGGCACATCGGTGACGTTGTAAAAGTAGCCCCAGGGTACGCCCGCAACTACCTGCTCCCCAAGAAACTGGCCATCGTCGCCACAGACAGCAATGCCAAGGCTCTTGAACACGCAAAACGACAGATGACCTACAAAAAGAACAAAACACTTGAGTCCGCAAGGAATCTCGGAGCTAAACTGGAAGCCCTGTCGATTGTACTTACCCACAAAGCTGGCGAGGAGGGTAAACTGTTCGGCTCAGTAACCAATATGGACATAGCAAACTATTTGAAGGCCAATGGCTTTGATATCGATCGTAAAAGCATAATCCTTACCGATACAATCAAGCACACTGGCGAGTTTTCGGCTACTTTGAAGATTCATCCGGAAGTAACCGCGAAACTGAAGGTAGTTGTCACTGCTGCATAATATTTTTCTACCAGGTAACAGGAGAGCCCATAGATTCAACATCTATGGGCTCTCTTGTTAGCTCATCGGAAAAGACAAAGATAAAATTCCTGTTTCACATAATCGGTTTTACCGATATACCCCAGTTTTCCAATTCCGTTACAACAGCGGCAACAACTGTATCAAGTTGCGCTGCAACTTCCGGGGTCAGCCCGATTTCCATCTCGATTGATCCCGGTTGCACTCCAAACAAAACCATCTCTTGTGGCGAATGCCCCATTAATTCTGAAACAGCCAGAAGATCCTTAAGTCCCATCTGGTGCGGTGAAATTTTAGTTTCCAGGGCTATAGGCAACTCCTGCCCGTACAACCGGATACAAGTTCCGGCTTTTTCCCCTGTTTCAACAGCATCAACAAGAATAAGATTAGTTATATTTTCCAACTTGGGAAGCAAATCCAACCCCAGCGTACCACCATCCATAATCTCAACATTGTCAGGGAACCGGTAACTCTGCTGAAGCTTTTGAGCAACAACAACACCAAAGCCGTCGTCACTCATAACAAGATTTCCGATCCCGAGAACAAGAACCGATATGTGTGGCGGCATTGATGACACGGAGGCTTTATTCGCGAACAAACGTGTCCATATCAGATTCATGAATCATACCCATCAAACGGGCATACTCCGATTCAATCATTTCATAGTGGTGCAGAGTTTCATTGGCATTTAACTCATAGACCGCCTTGATTGCAGGATCATCGATCTTGGAAGCCGTTGCTCTCAGTACTTCTTCAAGATTTTTTTCTTTCTCCATAGCTAATTCCAACGCTTTACTTTCACTAAAGTCCTCTGATATTGACCGGTTAATGGTAACAATCCAGCTCGACTCATTATCAGCAAGCCCATTCATAAACTCATCAAACGATGGAATGTCACTACCTGTATAAATCTTATAAAATTGAGCTGCATGTTCACGCTCCTCTTTGGCGAGAATCTCAAAAGCTCGCCGCGCATCGCCATCTTTCATCTTTTTGGCACCTAGTTGATAGAAATTCATGGCATTTTTTTCTGTCTGGAGAGAGCGTTTAATTGCTTCTTGAATATCGATACTCATTGTATACCATCCTCCTGAAAATTTGATTCGGAACGATAGCACACCCGTCATTTTTGTCAAGTTATTGATTTTTTTCTATTGATTTTTTTCGGGTGCAAAATTCCCTCTGTCAAAATTCCCTCTTGACAACCGCAGTACTGCTGTGCTTTAGTGCCGCTTATGAATTCTAACCGCTTCTACGTCGCATTTAGCTTTTACTTTTGGTTCGGCTTTTATTTCAGGCCGTCTGCCCGGGTAACGCTGTAAGCGAGGAAGCTATTACACGAAACCACAAGCCGGGGCAGACGTTAGTCTCCCTGGCTTTTTACTGCCTGTTAATTCAGTGCAACCAAGGCCGGGAAGAACTTCCGGCCTTGACTGTTTGTGGGAAAGGAACAGGGAATGATTATCGTAATGAAGGCAGGTGCAGCAGAGAGGGACAAGAATGAGGTGCTGAGGCGTATCAAGGAGTTGGGGTACACGCCACACGTTATTCATGGCACGACACGTGATGTGATCGGAGCTATCGGTGATGAGCGGGGTAAAGCTGCATTGCAGGCGCTGGAGAATCTGCACGGAGTTGAGAATGTGCTGCCAATCCTGCAACCTTATAAACTGGCTTCACTTGAGGTCAAGAAGGAGTCGAGCATAGTAAGAATCAGTGACACTCTCTCAATCGGCGGTTCGCAGATTGTCATTATGGCCGGCCCTTGTGCGGTTGAAAGTGAAAAGCAGATTATTGAGTCCGCCCTTGCCGTAAAAAAATCAGGAGCACAGATGCTGCGTGGCGGCGCGTTCAAGCCGCGTACCTCTCCCTATTCATTCCAGGGTCTTGAAGAAGAGGGGCTGAAGCTGATGGCCAAAGCGCGTGAACTTACCGGCCTTCCCTTTGTAACGGAAGTTATCAATCCTGAAACAGCCGATATGGTCGCGGATTATGCTGATATGCTGCAAATCGGTGCACGTAATTCGCAAAATTTTGCGCTGTTAAAAAAAGTTGGCCAGCTTGGCAAGCCGGTACTCCTGAAGCGTGGTATGGCAATGACAATTCAGGAATTACTGATGAGCGCCGAATACATTATGAGTGAGGGGAACCAGTCAGTAATTCTCTGCGAGCGCGGGATTCGTACTTTTGAGACAGCCACCCGCAACACCCTTGATTTATCAGCTATTCCTGTATTGAAAGGGAAAACTCACCTCCCGATAGTTATTGACCCGTCTCACGGCACCGGAAATCACCATTATGTTGCGCCAATGAGCTATGCTGCTGTGGCAGCGGGAGCCGACGGCCTGATTATCGAAGTTCATCCAGATCCGGAGCATGCCTCATCTGATGGCGCCCAGTCTCTGAAACCGGCGAAGTTTGAAGTAATGATGCAAAAATTGCGACTTTTTGCCGAAGCGGACGGAAGAACAATTTAGGCGCTAAAATCGTGCTTGACCTGCTTTAGTTTATAATGCTACTGTCCACTCGCATGAAAAAATTCCCTTTTAATCTGGTCCGAGAGACCAGCAAAGGCGACACGATGACCACATTAAATCCATAACAGAAGGGCCTTGCCGCTTGAATCGGGGGAGGCTCTTTTTTTTATCTACAAGGAGGTTGACGAATGGCTAATGATCACACGGTATTGATGGATGGTGAAGGAATCAAACGAGCTCTGACTCGTATCGCCCACGAAGTTCTGGAGCGTAACAAGGGTGTTGCAGACATTGTGCTGATCGGTATCCGTTCTGGTGGCGCTTTTATTGCTGACGGGATTGCCAGGCAGATAAGCATCATTGAGGGGGGGGCTGTTCCTTTGGGGACTGTTGATATTACCCTCTACCGTGATGATTGCTCCGGTCAGTTGCCGCATCAGGCGGTCGGTATTACAGAAATTCCGTTTTCTCTGGAAGCAAAGAAAGTCATCCTGGTTGATGATGTTCTCTATACCGGTCGCACGATTCGTGCAGCCATGGACGCACTGATGGATTTTGGACGTCCACAGTCAATTCAGCTTGCGGTACTGATTGACCGGGGTCATCGTGAACTGCCGATTCGTGCCGATTTTGTGGGGCGCAATGTTCCAACCAGCCAAAAAGAAAATGTTCAGGTTATTTTTGACGAAACAAACCAGCCAATTGAGGTTGTACTCGAAAAATAGGGGGTAAACAGGCATGGCCGAATTTAAGCATAAACACATTATTGCCCTGCGGGACCTGTCAAAAGGGGATATTGAGCTGTTGATTTCAACCGCAGAAAGCATGCGGGAAATCAACAGTAGAGACATCAAGAAGGTTCCGACGCTGCGTGGTAAAACAATTATCAATCTTTTTTACGAAGCTTCAACGCGTACCCGGACATCTTTCGAGATTGCCGGTAAGCGCCTGTCTGCCGATACGGTTAATATTACGACATCCTCAAGTTCGGCAACCAAGGGTGAGACGCTGGCCGACACAGCTCTTAATCTGCTGGCGATGAAACCGGATATTATCGTCATGCGGCACTCAGTCTCCGGTTCGCACTATTTCCTGGCGAGCAAGATCAACTGTTCGATTCTCAACGCCGGAGACGGAGCCCATGAGCACCCTTCGCAAGGCCTGCTTGACATGCTGACGATGAAGGACTGTTTTGGGCGTCTGGATGGCTTGAAAGTCGCGATTATCGGAGATATCACTCACAGCCGTGTTGCCCGCTCTAACATTCAGGGACTGACCAAACTCGGATCAAAGGTGTTTCTGGCCGGTCCGCCGACCATGATGCCGCCGGAAGTGGAAAAACTGGGTGATGTTACGGTCTGTGCAACAATGAACGAGGCTCTGCAGGACGCTGATGTGGTAATGATGCTCCGTATTCAGCAGGAGCGGCAGGGCAAGACCCTCATGCCGAACGCCCGCGAATATTCCCGCTATTTTGGTTTGAATCCGAACAATATCAAACTGGCCAAGCCTAATGCGATGGTCATGCATCCGGGCCCGATCAACCGTGGAGTTGAAATGTCCTCCAGCATGGTTGACGGAAATCAGTCCTGGATTCTGAAACAGGTGGAGAACGGCGTCGCGGTGAGGATGTCGATGTTGTACCATGTGTGCGGCGGAGAATTAGGTGAATAAATCACGTAAACCTTACCACAGAGTCACAGAGGTCACGGAGAAATACTTTAGCCTTCTTCGTTGTTTCTGTGAATTTTTCGGGTGATGTATGCTCTTGAAATAACCCCTTGATTTCTCAGTGTTCTCCGTGGCTCTGTGGTGAGACTATTTTTGTAGGTACAAATAATTTACGAGGTGACTATATGAACTTGCTGATAAAAAACGGCCGGATAATTGACCCGAGCCAGAACATTGACGACACTCTGGATCTACTGGTTGAAAACGGTCAGGTTAAAGAGATTGGTAAGAAGTTGACTGCACCCTCTGGTGCTGAGGTTATCGATGCTGCCGGAAAGTATGTCGTGCCGGGGTTGATCGATATGCATGTCCATCTCCGCGATCCTGGCCTGGAATATAAGGAGGATATCATCTCCGGTACCAGAGCGGCAGTAGCGGGCGGCTTTACTTCTATCTGCTGTATGCCGAACACCAAACCTGTTATCGATAACAAAACCGTTGCCAGCTACATCATAAACAAGGCCAGAAATGAAGGCTTCTGCAATGTTTTTCCCGTTGGTTCCATAACGTATGGTCTTTCCGGTGATCGCATGTCGGAGATGGGTGAGTTGAAGGAATCCGGCTGCGTTGCCGTTTCCGATGACGGCAAACCGGTCAATAACAGCGAACTGATGATGCGCGCCCTGCAATATGCTGCCGGTATTGGCATCATGGTTATCTCCCATGCTGAAGAAATTGAACTGGTGGGCGAGGGAACCATGAATGAAGGCTTTACTTCAACAGAACTTGGTCTGAAAGGGATTCCACGAGTTGCGGAAGATATTGCGACTGCTCGTGAAACAATGCTGGCAGAATATACCGGCACGCCGATTCATATCGCCCATGTTTCCACGAAGGGTGCTGTACGGATAATTCGTGAAGCTAAAGCACGCGGAGTAAAGATGACCTGTGAAACCGCTCCACACTATTTCACCCTCACCGATGACGCCGTCCGTGGCTATAACACTAACGCCAAGATGAATCCGCCGCTGAGGGAGGCTGATGACGTGGCTGCCATCAAGGCAGGACTGAAAGACGGCACTATTGATGCCATTGCCACTGATCATGCGCCGCATCATCTGGATGAAAAAGATGTCGAATTCAATATCGCCATGAATGGCATTATCGGACTGGAAACATCTTTGCCGCTGTCACTCGGACTCGTTGCGGATGGAACGTTAACCATCAATCAATTAGTTGATAAAATGTCATGTATCCCATCGAAAATTCTCGGATTACATCGTGGGACTCTTACGGTTGGTTCAGTGGCTGACATCACCCTGATTGATCCGGCAAGTGAGTGGGTTGTGGAGGCAGACAAGCTGGCCAGCAAATCAAAAAATTCGCCGTTTTTGGGGTGGAAGATGAATGGTGCCGCAACGGTTACTGTTGTTGAAGGTAAGGTTGCTTTCAGCAGGTAAGTCGAAGTAGTTTTCAATTGAATTGGAGTAAATCATGAAAGCAATCCTTGCGCTCGCAGATGGGCGCATATTTGAAGGATTATCGTTCGGCGCTTCCGGAGAAGCCACCGGCGAGGTCGTGTTCAATACAGCCATGTCCGGCTATCAGGAGGTTCTGACCGATCCATCCTATAAGGGGCAGATGGTGACCATGACCTATCCGCAGATCGGTAATACCGGCATCAACCCTGAAGATATTGAGAGCCGGGGGCTGTTCCTGTCCGGTTTTATTGTCAAGGAGTACCTTGACTGTTATTCGAACTGGCGGGCAACCATGAGCCTGGCCGCCTATCTCAAAGAAAACGGCGTGGTCGGTATTCAGGGGATTGATACCAGGGCTCTGACCCGTCACCTTCGTGACAAGGGTGCTCAGAACGGCATCATATCTACCGTTGATCCGGATCATGCCAGCCTGACTGCCAAAGCCAGAGCTCTGCCCAGTATGGTTGGGCTCGATCTCGCTTCCGGCGTTTCTTGTAAAAAGCCGTATCATTGGACAGAAGGTGAGTGGAATCTTGCCAACGGCTATCCCCAGGTTGATTCATCTACGCTGAAGTACAAAGTAGTAGCCTACGATTTTGGCATAAAATACAATATTTTACGCTGTCTGGTTAATGCCGGTTGTGATGTGACCGTTGTACCGGCAAGCTTTCCAGCGGAAGAGGCACTTGCCATGAACCCGGATGGCATTTTTCTCAGCAACGGTCCCGGTGACCCTGAGCCTTTAGTCGGTGTACAGATGGAGATCAGTAAGCTAATCCGCAAGAAACCGATTTTCGGCATCTGCCTTGGCCATCAACTGCTTGGGCTGGCTCTGGGAGGAAAAACGGTCAAGCTGCCGTTCGGCAATCACGGTTCCAACCTGCCAGTTATGGATATGTCCACACGCAAGGTTGAAATAACTTCCCAGAATCACGGTTTTGCCGTTGATCTCGATTCTCTGGGTGACTCAGCCTGCCTGGGGCATGAGAATCTGAACGACCAGACGGTTGAGGGTATCCGCCACAGCAATCTGCCGATCTTCTCGGTGCAGCACCATCCGGAAGCATCCCCCGGTCCTCACGATTCCCACTATCTGTTCGGTCGTTTTGTTGAGATGATGGAACGGAACGAGGCATGACAAGAAGGACGCACCATGACAAATCTAAAACGTCACTATCCGGAACCGTATACCTACCAGGAGTATGAAAAGCTACCTGAAGGTGTTCGACTGGAAATCATAGACGGTGTTGTCTACGATATGGCGGCTTCGCCTCTGGTTAAGCATCAGGTTATCGTGCTCAAGCTTGCAGCTATGTTTGAAAAGTTTTTTGCAGGGAAGCCATGCAAACCTTTTGTAGCGCCGCTTGATGTGGTGCTGGATGACATAAACGTTGTTGAACCGGATGTTTTTGTTGTCTGTGATCCGGAGAAAATTACTGAAAAAAATATCAAGGGAGCGCCTGATCTGGTGATAGAAGTTCTGTCACCGTCTAACATCATCAAGGATCGCCGTACTAAAAAATGGCTCTACGAGCAACATCGTATACAAGAATTCATCATCATCAGCCCCATGGAAGAGAGTGCCGAACGCTACTGGCTGGTTGACGGGAAATATGGTGTAGCGGAACTTTTTAATTGGGATGAAAGCTTCTATTCCAAGCTCTTTCCTGAGCTTTGCTTTGACTTACGGGTAATTTTCGAAAAGGAAAATGTGGTGTCTGAGCCTGATCCCGCTTGGTTAGTAAAGGCTCGGCTCACATATCCTGATATGCCCTGATGGTGATGAACTACGAAAAACTTCATGTCTCCGGCGAATTGCTACACCGCGTCAGGGAAGCATACCGGCGTCTTGTTGCCTGTGATCTCTGCCCCCATGACTGTGGCGTCAACCGTATCAAGGACGAGCTGGGTATCTGCGGAGCCGGCCTGAAACCAAAGATCGCTTCGGCGAATGTGCATCGTGGCGAAGAACCTCCCATTTCCGGCTCACGCGGTTCAGGAACCATTTTTTTGTCCGGCTGTTCGATAAAATGCGTGTTTTGCCAGAACTTCCCCATCAGCCATTTTGGTAATGGCCAACTGATCACCACCAGAGAACTGGCTGCCCGGATGTTGAGGCTGCAAAAACAGCAGGTTCACAACATCAACTTCGTCACACCGACTCACTATCTGCCCCAGATTCTAGCGGCGCTCTGGCTGGCGATTCCACTCGGTTTTTCCCTGCCGATCGTCTGGAATACGAGCGGATATGAAAAAGTTGATGCGTTGCAGCTACTTGACGGTATTGTATCTATCTACCTGCCTGATATGAAATATTCTGACAAATCCACAGCCGCTCAGATATCTTCAGCTCCTGATTATCCTCAAATCAATCGTGCCGCAGTGCTTGAAATGCTCAGGCAGGTTGGCCATCTCCAGGTGGATGAAGATGATGTGGCTACATGCGGTCTGATAATTCGCCACCTTGTCCTGCCAGGGGGGAAAGCTGGATCTCGTGAAACGCTTCCATGGATCGCTAAAACTCTTGGGGATGAAGCTCATATAGCCTTGATGAGTCAATATTTTCCGGCTCACAAGGCCGGGGAAATTAAGGGGTTGAATCGTCCGGTGAATCATGAGGAGTATGATGCGGCCGTTGCAGCACTTGAAGAAGCGGGGCTGGAAAACGGCTGGGTACAGGAACTTGACGATGAACGTGGAGCGATATGAGAACGATTGTGCTGCTTGTGATTTCCAATGTTTTTATGACCTTTGCCTGGTATGCGCACTTGAAGAATTTCAACAACCGGCATTGGTTTATCGCAGTTCTGGTATCATGGGGAATTGCGTTTTTTGAGTATCTGGTGCAGGTGCCGGCAAACCGTATCGGCTATGCCGGCAATTTTTCACTTGCGCAGCTCAAGATTACCCAGGAGGTAATCACCCTCTGCGTCTTTGTCCCCTTTGCGGTCTATTACATGGGTGTGCCGCTCAAATGGGATTTTCTCTGGGCCGGCTGCTGTCTGGCCGGCGCGGTGTATTTTGTGTTCAGGTAATGTGTGATGATTAAACAAAGCAATATACCTGCAGACATTTCAGCAAAATTAGCACTTCTGGAGCTTTTTTTTAAATTTTCATGTAGATCACAATCGGTAACCCTGGTAACCGGCATCGGCGGCCTCGGAGTGGCCATCGGCAGTTTCAGTCTACAGGGGATCAGTCTCTGCGGCGTTCTGGCAGTACTGCTCAACCAGATTCTTCCCCCGGGTGAACAGGAGGAG
>CAYQMO010000008.1:0-37254 GCA_964418315.1 uncultured Geobacter sp.
ATGTCATACAGATGCCGGTATTTTCTTCCGATGCAAAAAAACGTTGGCAACAAATTTCGGTAGGTGGGCAAAAAGAACTCATTGGCAATGTCTGGTGTGGACAATGCCGGACGGTTACAATCATACGACTTCATGGCGGGAAAATGTGCGGTAGCTCTCTTTTCTTAATTGGTGCTTGCAAAAAATGTGGTGGCAGCGTGGCGCGTGTTGTTGAGTCGGACCAGTAAAATCTGAGTACAGGGTAGAGGTGTGTAAAATGGCAGCAGTAAGCTTGAAACAGCAAATACAAGGCGAGCCGATCGCTTCGGAAACCATTGAGGGAGTAGCAAAAGCAATAGCCCTGAGAAGATAATCCTTTTCGGTTCGTACGCTTCCGGCATCCCTACTCCGGATAGCGACCTTGATTTTCTGTGTGAGTTTATGGACTCTGACCAACCGAGGTATCGCAGCTCTGGGCCGTTACAGCTTCTGTTCAAACCGTATCCGTGTGTCATGGATATGATCTCCTCAATTCTGGTCAGTTTAAGAAATATCTGAATGCTGATGGGTGAAATATTTGAGTTTTTTTTGAGGGCGCGTTATTGTAAATCCACATAGTTAAGTCATTTCCGAACGTTCGGAAATCGGAGTTATGGCGTAGCTCCAGTCCGGTAATTTAAGAAGGAACGAATATGAAATTCGAACAGCTACTGACTCTTTTTCAAGGTACTCACCTGGAGTTGCAAAAACGAGCCGCCCGATCCGTAGATATTGCTCTGGTGATTAGAAACTGGCTGTTCGGTTACTACATTGTAGAGTTTGAACAGGGCAGTGCCGACCGTACAGTATTGTATGGAAAACTCCTTATAAAGCGTTTGTCGGAAGAACTCAGAAATATCGGTATGAAAGGGGTTTCTTCAACTAATCTCAAGCAATGTCGAATTTTTTATACCACCTACAAGGAGATTGGTCAGGCACTGCCTGACCAATCTTTTGAACAAAGCTCGGGTCAAAAAAATAGTCAGATACACTCTGTTGAATCTTGGACGGCTTTTTTAGATGATCTCAATATTTTGCAGGCAGTGTCTGCCGAATTGGCAAAACGATTTGTTCTTGGCTGGACACACTATGTCTCGCTGCTTACCATTTCAAACCCAGACGAACGCCGCTTCTACGAAATTGAAGCGTATGAAAACAGTTGGGGAACCCGTGAACTGGAGCGCCAGATTGCCTCATCACTTTATGAACGATTGACATTAAGTCGTGACAAAGCAGGGGTAAAGAAGCTCTCGCAAAAGGGACTTGTTATTGAGAAGCCTTCTGATGTTGTAAAAAATCCATATGTACTTGAATTTTTGGATTTAGATGAAAAAAGTGGTTATTCAGAACACGAACTGGAAACCGCTATCATTGACAAGTTGGAACACTTCCTGCTGGAATTAGGAAAAGGGTTTCTGTTTGAAGCACGGCAGAAACGCTTCACCTTTGATAATGATCATTTTTATGTGGATCTGGTATTTTACAACCGTCTGCTGCGATGCTATGTCCTTATTGATCTCAAGCGCGACAAATTGACCCATCAGGATTTGGGGCAAATGCAGATGTATGTCAACTACTTTGACCGCTTTGTCAAAACAGATGACGAGCTTCCCACTATCGGAATTGTGCTGTGTCACCGCAAAAACGATGCTTTAGTCGAAGTAACCCTGCCTAAAGACTCAAACATCTTCGCATCAAAGTATCAACTCTATCTGCCATCTAAAGAAGAATTTAAAAAACAGCTAGAAGTCGCTGCCGGGATTGAACACAAAGACGATATCATACACCATGGGGGGCTTACCAAGGAGTGATCTGGATTTTCTGGTGAAATATGAGACAACAAACAGCCAGATTGAGCGGGTAACAGGCGAGCGAGAGCTCTATTTGAAGATTGGAAGCGAATTGAAAGACAGCCGGCAATTACACCGGATGCGAGATAAGGGGATTCTGATACAGATTGGATACAAATGACGAGTCACTATAAAATACTGGAATAAATAAGTTAAAAAAAGTTCAAAAAAAGTTCAAAAACAAGATAGTGCGTGCCAGCATAGAACCGGAAAAGAGAATGATATGACCTACTCAACCATAGAAGACGCATTCCTGTTTGTCAGCAGTGCCCCACCCTGTGAGCATCACGCCGTGGTGAACAGAATCACGGGAGAGGCGTTTTTTGCCTCGGACTATATCGACGAAAGCGACTATCATGACGATGTTGACGGAAATGATGATTACATCGCTATTCCGCACAAAAATGATCTTGACCTGGGAAAACCCTTGGTTATGGAATTTGTCCGGAACCGCTGCCCCGATATGACAAGCCGAGTACTGACCATTTTTTCTAAAGCTGGAGCATATCAGCGATACAAGCAGTTTCTGGTGGAGATCAGTCTGCTTGAGGAATGGTATTCCTTTGAAAATGCCCGGACAAAAGAAGCCCTTTTGGAATGGTGTGCCGAAAACGGGCTGGTTCTGGAGCCAGAAAAGCCCGCTTTGGAATGACCTGCCCTGAAGGGCCACGCTCTAAAGGAACGGCCACCGGCAAGGGCACGCAGGTTTATTGGTGTAATGATCTCTTTGATATCATTACACCGCTTCCAACTACTCCCCCTGCTTCTGCTGAGGAACTGAAAACATCACCGGCTTGGACGCCGAACCTTCAACCGCCTTGACCGCAATAGCCTGAACCTGGACGTAGGATTTTTCCACCTGCTCACCAAGGTTCAGAATACGAGATGCCTGATCCTTTACTAATGAATCAAGAGAGACGATTTTTGATTCTAAAACATTCCGCTCTCCTTCAAACGCCTTCTGCAGCAGTTCCAGCTTGAATTTAGCTTCCGTCTGCGCCTTTTCCACCGCCAGCTTGACCTCACGAGCTACCGTGCTTTCCAACTCTTTGGGATATGCTGCAACTCTGGCACGAAGTTCAGCCAGTTCTTCTTCCTGGCGTGAGATTGCCTGTTCACGTTCCACAAATTCCCGGTCACTCTGTTCGCGACGAAGTGTAATTTCCCGCTCAAGCCGCTCCTTTTCCTCTTTAAGCCCGGCTTTTTCCTTCTCAAAAGCATCCTTTACCGTCTGCCGCTCGCGCTGGAGATTGTAATCGTACTCCTCTTTTTCACGGGCACGTTTTTTCGCGTCAGCGGCATCCTGCTCCTTCAAATCCGCGCTACGCTGTGCCCTCTCCTTCTGCCACTCGAGGCGAGTCTCTTCAATCTCACTGGACAGAGCCTCCTTGCGCGCGGCCATGTCTGCCTCAAACTGTTCTTTTTTAAGATTCTGAGCCTCAATCAACGCGGAAAGCGATGATGCAGCTTTCTGGATCTCGTATATTTCAGCCAGCTCTTTATCCTTTTCAATAATAGCCTTCTTGACCGCCTCATAACGCCCGGACTCCTGTTCCAAACGGTCGGACAGATTTGTTAAAACCTTGCCTACTTCTGCTTTTAAGCCACTGATGGTACTGAGAATAGAATCCGTAGTCAGTCCATCGGCAACGGCAACTACCTGTTTAACCGCCTTCTCGACAATTTTCTGTTCCGGCGTAGCCTCGCTTTCTCGCTTCTCTTCCAACTGAGCCAAAAGATCGTTGTAGCTGTCCAGCATTTCCTGTTTTGTGTTGGTGGTGGAAAGCTTTTTTGCAGTTTTCGGTTGAATGGCCATAATCTGTTACTCCTTTCGATTTATCTCAATTCATTTAATAGATCCGGATGATGGTCAAGCAGTCTGAATAAATTAAGCACCTAACCCTTCCTCGCTGGGTGAGGGGACTATAAAGCTCCTCCACCCAGCGGGGAGAGGTTTGGTGGGGGAGAGAGCCGCAGTCATAGACCTTGTGAAGCATAGTTGGTATCAGGTAGGATTGCCATGAGACAAAAAACGGTACCCTTTAGCAGGATACCGTTTTTTTGTGAAGCAACGTTTGTAAAAAATTACTTGGCTACAGTTTCAGCCAGTTTCAGCGCGATATCTTTGTAGGGGTTGGCGAACAGGATGATCAGACAAATAACAAGGGCATAGATCGCCAGTGACTCGATCATGGCCAGACCGATCATCATGGTGGTCAAAATCTTGCCGGAAGCGCCCGGGTTGCGGGCAACGCCTTCAACGGCGCCTTTAACTGCGAAACCCTGGCCGATACCGGTTCCTACGGCGCCGAGCCCCATGCCAATACCTGCTGCAAATACACACATCGAGAAAAAATCCATTGTACATCTCCTTCTATGTTTTAATTATCCTAAATAGTATAGGATTTTGAATTCAGAATCAGTGGGCGTGTTCAAGCGACCCCTGTATGTAGATCATTGCCAGCAGCATGAAGACGAATGCCTGGATGAATGAAACCAGAACACCCATCAGCATCATCGGCAGTGGTACAAAGAAAGGAGCCAGAGCAAAGAAAACCATAAGGACAAGTTCGTGGCCGTTCATGTTGCCGAAGAGACGAAGAGTCAGAGAAACAGGACGACTTAAGTGGCCGATTATTTCAATGAAGAAGATCATTGGCGCAAGCCACCAGATCGGTCCAAGAAAATGTTTTATGTATCCCATGCCATGGTGCTTGACTCCGACAACATGGGTTGAGACAAAAACGATTACCGCACAGGCCGCAGTCGTGTTGATATTTGCGGTTGGCGGAAAAAAACCGGGGATCAGCCCTATCAGGTTAGAGACCAGCACGAAGATCGCCAGGGTTGCGATAAGTGGAAAAAATGGGCGACCATGCTCGCCCATGGTTTCGACGATCATGTTTTCAATGCCTACTATGACGGTTTCCATGAAGTTCTGCATTTTGCCAGGAATCGACTTGATCGCCGACGTCGCGAGGAGAGAAAGAACAAGCAGCAACAGAATTACCAGCCAGGTGTATGCAATCGCGTCAGCGCTTGCCTCCGGAATGTGAAGCGGCGCCAGCAGTTTGCGGAAAAATTCTAGAAACAGTAACGGGTGAACCATGGAGCTAACCTCCTGCGCGCATGGCGCTGTATAGTGAAAATGCTATTATGTTGACTACTATGACTGAAAGTCCGACAAAAAGAGCGATCAAAGAAAACCAGCCCGAAGTCACAATAAAATAAAGCAGCATCGCGGCCAAGCTTAAACGGGCAACGAAGCGGAGTTGGGCATATCTGGTTGAGTTAGCCGACGGCTGCCCGAGAATACGTTGCAGAGCGTTACGGATCAATAAAAAATTAACTATCGCAATCGTTGCGCCTGCCAGTACGCTGAGCCCTGCCTGTGGCGAAAAAAAAGCCCAGGCGCCCAGCGCCAGAAAAACCATCAAGCCGAGGCTTCCCTTTATGATGACCGCAAAGAGATTATCCTCATTGATGGTGATCATCACTATTTCGGATCTCCCTGCCGGCGATAACGTAGACATTCTTGAAACCGGCGGCAATCCCGATAAACAGAAAAATATAAAAGAACCAAGGCTTCGTGCCGAACCAACGATCAAGCGTCAAGCCGAACCAGACACCGATAGCAATCGCCAACACCACCGAGATGCCCATACTGGAGACCATGGCAAGGCTCCGGAAAATCTGACGTTTATTCTCAGCCATGCAAAGTCGATGGCAAAGCAGATGTAAAACCGGAGTTGGATACCATATCTGTAGCGGTTCTGTCAAACAGAAATAAACACATCTGTTATGCGATTATTTTAAAACATTTTGCGGCTGCTGCGATAGTTTTTTCAATATCTGCATCACTGTGCGCTGCCGATACAAAAGCGGTTTCAAACTGGGACGGTGCAAGATAGACCCCTTCATCGAGCATACCGAGGAAATATCTGGCGAATGCCCCGGTGTCGCACTGCGATGCCGTTGGCCAGTCAATAACCTCAATTTTGCTGAAAAAAGCGCAGAACATACTGCCGATGCGCGTCGAGTAGATCGGGTAACCAGCATCTTTAGCTCCCTTGGCGATGCCCTCGGCAACGGCGCAGCTTTTCGCTTCAAGGGCGGCATAACAACCGGGCTGCTTGAGGATATTAAGTGTCGCGATTCCAGCCGACATGGCCAGAGGGTTTCCGGATAGAGTTCCTGCCTGATAGACTCCACCTGATGGTGATAGCTTTTCCATAATTTCACGTTTGCCGCCAAAGGCGCCAACCGGAAGTCCGCCGCCGATTATTTTGCCCAGAGTCGTCATGTCCGGAGTAACCCCGGTCAGCTCCTGCATTCCGCCGTAGGCAACCCGGAAACCGGACATTACCTCATCAAAAATAAGTATGATCCCTTCATTGCTGCAGATATCCCTGAGACCTTCCAGAAAGCCTTCGCGCGGCGGAACGGTTCCCATATTTCCGGCGACCGGTTCAATTATGATGCAGGCAATTGTATCCCTGTTGCTGGCAACCAGGCCCCTTACCGATTCTAGCGAATTAAATTCAGCGGTGAGCGTATGTTTAGCAAAATCGACTGGAACGCCGGGAGAATCGGGCACTCCGAATGTAGCGGCACCGGAGCCTGCCTTGACAAGAAGCGAATCGGAGTGACCGTGATAGCAACCGGAGAATTTCATGATCTTATCGCGCCCGGTAAAGCCGCGGGCAAGCCTGATGGCGCTCATGGTAGCTTCAGTGCCGGAGCTGACCATGCGCACCATCTCGATTGACGGAACCGCATCAATGACCATGTTTGCAAGGATGGTTTCACGCTCAGTCGGCGCTCCGAAGCTGGCTCCGCTGGCCATTGTCTCATGCACCGCTTTAAGAATATCAGGATGGCAATGACCGACAATCATCGGTCCCCAGGAACCGACGTAGTCAATAAAATCGTTGTTGTCCTCATCGTAGATATGAGAACCGGACGCCTTTTTGATGAAGAGAGGATCAGCACCAACGGATTTGAAGGCTCGTACAGGGCTGTTTACTCCGCCGGGAATAGCTGCTTTCGCCTGATGAAAAAGTACACTTGAACGTTCATGATTCATAAATCAGCCTCGCGTTAAATTTAAAAAGTTGGAAGGAAATATTAGGACATGTCGTTTATCATATATTTACTTAGCATGTCAATGGTAAAGAGCTAATTTTATTTGAAATTTATATTGTCAAAGAACAGGCACATGTTTATCGGAAGTAAAAAAACTGTTGACAAAGAAATCTGGATGCAATATCTAGTGCAGCGTTTGTATACAAAATTCCCTTTGCAGCAAGGAGGATTTTAATGCTCGGTGCATACCTGCCAATACTTCTCTTGGTGATCGTGGCGATAGGTTTTGGAGCCTGCTCACTGGTTTTTTCTTCATTGATCGGCTCGAAAAAGCCTTCAGTACTCAAGCTCCAGCCTTACGAAAGTGGTTGCGAACCTGTCGGTACAGCACGCGAGCGTTACTCGATCAAGTTTTATCTGATTGCAGTGCTGTTCATTTTGTTTGATATTGAGGCTGTGTTCCTTTATCCATGGGCTATTCTCTACAAGAAGTTGGGTGTTTTCGGTCTGGTTGAGATGGGGATTTTTATTGTCATACTTTTCGTTGGTTATATTTATGTCTGGAAAAAAGGAGCGCTGGAATGGGAGTAGACAATCCGCTTGGCGATAACGTTGTCACCACGTCACTGGATCTCTTGGTTAACTGGTCCAGGAAGTCATCCATCTGGCCTATGACCTTTGGTCTGGCATGTTGTGCTATCGAGATGATGGCTACCGGTGCTTCGCATAACGACCTGGATCGCTTCGGCATCATTTTCCGCGCATCCCCGCGTCAGTCAGACTGCATTATTATTGCCGGCACGGTTACCAAAAAAATGTTGCCGGTAATCATGACGGTTTATGAGCAGATGCCTGAGCCGAAATGGGTGATCGCCATGGGTGCGTGCTCTTGTTCAGGGGGCATTTTCGACACCTACAGTGTTGTGCAGGGTATTGATGAAGCGCTGCCGGTTGACGTCTACATTCCTGGATGTCCGCCACGTCCCGAGGCGCTGTTGTTCGGTCTGTTGAAGCTTCAGGACAAAATCATGAAAGAGAGAAACTCCTTCGGCAATGCCATTGGCCTGGGCGAACGCTATATTCCCGAGGCGGCCTGATCCGCAGTAATAAACTAACACTTACAAATCCCACAAAAGGGTTGGATATTATGGCAGAAAACAATCGAGCAGTACTGAAGCTGAAAGAAAAGTATGCCGCATCGATCATTGATGTAGTTGAATTCAGGGGTGAAGTGACGGTAACAGTTGCGAAGAGTGCGATTATTGAAATTCTTTCGTTCCTCAAGAAGTCTCTCACGTACAACCTGCTTACCGACCTTACTGCAGTTGATTATTTGGGCAAGAAAGAAGAGCGCTTCATGATGGTATATCTGCTCTATTCTATTCCTAACAAAGATCGGCTCCGTATCAAAACGCCGGTGGCTGAAACTGATTGCACCATACCAACGGCAATTCCGGTCTGGAAAACAGCCAACTGGCTGGAGCGCGAGGTATTTGACCTGTTCGGCATCACCTTCAGCGGACATCCAGATCTTCAGCGTATTCTCATGGCCGATGACTGGGTCGGGCACCCACTACGGAAAGATTATCCGTTACAGGGACCGGATCGTGAACCTTACAAAGGGCGTTTGTCATAGTTTTACTACTTGAGTTTTGTAATTCGATTATAGAAGAGGCGATACATGGCTGCTACTGAAACAATGACACTGAATATGGGTCCACAGCATCCCAGTACCCACGGGGTTTTGCGGCTCGTTCTCGAGCTTGATGGCGAGATAATCGTCAAGGTTACTCCTCATATCGGCTTTCTGCACCGTGGTATAGAGAAGCTTTCAGAGTATCGGACCTATCACCAGATCCTGCCGCTGACCGACCGCCTCGATTATCTGGCGCCGATGAGCAACAATCTGGGATATATCCTGGCTGTAGAAAAGCTGATGGCAGTCGAGGTGCCTGAACGCGCTGAAACAATCAGGATTATTATGGCGGAATTGACCCGGCTTGAATCGCATCTGGTCTGGATTGCCTGCCACGCCCTGGATATTGGTGCCATGACGGTTTTTATCTATGCTTTCCGTGAACGTGAAACGGTCATGGAAATATATGAACTAATCTCCGGCGCCCGTATGACCTCCAACTTCTTCCGCGTCGGCGGCCTCTCGCTGGATGTTCCTGACGAGTTTGTTAAAAAAGTCAGTGATTTTATCGATGTTATGCCAGGCTATCTTGATCAGTATGAGGGGCTGTTGACGACCAACCCTATCTGGCTCAAACGTACCGTCGGCAACGGTGTAATTTCTGCTGAAGATGCCATCGATATCGGTCTTACCGGTCCTGCCCTGCGTGGATCGGGTGTTGATTGGGATCTGCGGCGTGATAATCCGTACAGTGGATATGAAAAGTATCAGTTCAAAGTTCCGACCGGCGAAAACTGTGACACGTTTGACCGCTACAAAGTCAGACTTATCGAGATGCGGGAAGCATGCAAAATTGTGCGTCAGGCTCTTGACCGACTCAAGCCGGGTCCAGTGCTTGCCGATTGTCCGCAGGTATGCTATCCGCCCAAGGAAAATGTCTATAACAGTATCGAGGGTTTGATTCATCACTTCAAGATCGCTTCCGAAGGGTTTGCCGCACCGGAAGGCGAAGTGTATCAAGGTGTGGAAGCGCCAAAAGGTGAACTCGGTTTCTATATCGTCAGCGACGGCGGTAACATGCCTGAGCGTCTGAGAATTCGTCCGCCCTCATTCGTGAATCTGCAGGCCATCGAACAGATGAGTGTTGGTTCCATGATTGCCGACCTGGTAGCCGTAATTGGTACTCTGGACATTGTTCTTGGTGAAATTGACAGATAACTCCGCATGATTCGAAGGAGATGGGGCGCATGAGTGAAGTAGCAGCGCAGAATGCCACAGAGCAGGAACCGGTAATTGACCTTTCACTTGCCGATGCAATTATCGACAAATATATAGATTTACCTGGAAACCTGATGCCGGTTCTTCAGGCTGCGCAGGACGAATACGGTTACATCCCGCGAATAGTGGCTGATCATATTGCAGAGCGTCTGAATGTGTATCCGAGCCAGATATATGGCGTGCTTACTTTTTATGCCCAGTTTCACCTCAAGCCACGCGGTAAATTCATAATCAGAGTTTGCGTCGGCACGGCTTGTCACGTGCAAGGTGCTCCCCGTATCGTTGAAACTTTTTTTGATAAGCTTGGTATCGGTCATGCCGAGACGACCCCGGACCTTCGTTTCACTTTTGAGAAGGTTGCCTGTCTTGGGGCATGCGGAATGGCACCGTTGGCAATGGTTAATGATTCAACGTACGGTGGCATGACTGTACAGAAAGTTGATGAAATCGTAACCGACTACTGTCAACGGCCAATGAAGTAGCCAGTAGCTCGAAACTATCCAGCAAGGGACAATTGAGTCATGAGCGACAACACAGGAATAAAAATTCTGATCTGCCAGGGTACCGGCGGTGTTTCGATGGGTGCCAAAGAGGTTGAGGCAGCCTTCGTAAAGATCCTTGCGGAAAAGGGTGTTGACGCCCAGGTCGGCAAGCGTTGTGATGTCATCAAGACCGGCTGTCGTGGTCTTTGCGCCAACGACGTTCTGGTTGATATCATAACCCCTGATCAGGGGCGAGTTACATATGACTTTGTCAAGCCCGAAGAGGTAGAGAAAATAGTTGACGAGCATATCGTCAATCAAACCGTAATTGAAAAAAGAAAAGCCAAGCCTTACTACAACAAGTTCGTGGATGCCCAGATGCGTGTTGTTATGACAGGCTGTGGCCAGATTGACCCGGATAGTATAGTTGCCTATAAAGAAGAAGATGGTTTTAAGGCTATTGAGAAATGCATCAAGAGCATGAAACCGGAAGAAGTCATCGAAGAGGTCAAAAAGTCCGGTCTGCGTGGTCGTGGGGGCGGAGGATTCCCTACCGGAATGAAGTGGTCCTTTTGCAAGGCTACTCCCGGAGGTCATAAATATCTGATCTGCAACGCCGACGAGGGCGACCCAGGTGCGTTTATGGATCGTTCGCTCATTGAAGGTGACCCGTACTGCATCATTGAGGGGATGATGATCGCCGCGTATGCAATCGGGTGCGATTTCGGCTATGTTTATGTTCGTGCAGAATATCCGCTGGCGGTTCAGCGTCTTCAGCACGCTATCGATATCTGTTATGAAAAAGGTTATCTCGGCAAGGATATCCAGGGTTGGGGCTTCGACTTTGACATGCGAATCAAGATGGGTGCCGGTGCTTTCGTCTGCGGCGAAGAGACCGCATTGATGGCTTCAATCGAGGGTTTTCGCGGTATGAGTCGCCCGCGTCCACCATTTCCCGCTGTGCGCGGACTATGGGGCAAACCTACCAACATCAATAACGTCGAAACTTTTGCTAACGTTCGCCATATAATCAACAAGGGTGGCGACTGGTACGCCTCTTTGGGTACTGAAACTACCAAAGGCACTAAAATATTTGCGGTTACCGGCAAAGTTAAGCATACCGGTCTGGTTGAAGTTCCTGCCGGTATGAAAATCCGTGAAGTTATTTATGACGTCTGCGGCGGTATTGCCAATAACCGGAAATTCAAGGCTGTTCAGGCTGGAGGCCCATCAGGCGGTTGTATTCCTGCTGAAATTCTGGACACTCCAGTTGACTATGACTCACTGATCAAAGCCGGAGCTATGATGGGATCGGGTGGTCTGGTTGTAATGGACGAGACCACCTGCATGGTTGACGTCTCCCGTTTTTTCTTGAATTTTACCAGGGATGAGTCCTGTGGCAAATGCGTTCCCTGCCGCATTGGTCTTAAAGTCATGCTTGATATTCTTGAGCGAATCACTGAAGGTCGCGGTGAACCTACTGATATAGCTACACTTCAGGATTTGGGTATTGCCATCAAAAAAGCATCATTATGCGGTCTAGGTCAGACCGCTCCAAACCCGATCCTCTCCACTATAAATTATTTCCGTGATGAGTATGAAGCTCATATCAACGAAAAACGCTGCCCGTCCAACTGCTGTAAGGAGCTGTTATTGTGGCAGGTTGTAGAGGATAAGTGTGTTAAGTGCGGTGCTTGTAAAAAGGCCTGCCCGGTTGACGCGATCATCTGGGAAAAAGGACAACTGGCTGTTCTCGATAAAGAAAAATGTACGAAGTGCAAATCGTGCTACGACGCCTGCCGATTTATGGCGCTTGAATAGAATCAAATTTGCACACACGGTCAAACTCACTGAACAGAGGTTGAGATGGTAAATCTTACGATAGATGACAAGCAGGTTACTGCGCCAAAAAGTGCGACTATTTATGAAGCGGCCAAACTGAACGGAATCAATATTCCGATTCTCTGCCACGATAAAAAGTTGAAGCCGTTCGGCGCGTGTCGCATGTGTCTGGTTGAAGTTGAACAGATGAAAGGGCGGCAGATTCCGGCGTGTACAACCCCTGTCACAGAGGGTATGATTATCCGTACCGCGACGCCGGATATCGTAAAAGCCCGTAAGATGGTTCTGGAGCTTCTGTTGCTCAACCATCCGCTTGACTGCCCGGTCTGCGATAAATCGGGAGACTGTGATCTGCAAAATCTTACCTACGAATATCAGGTTAACAGTAACCGTTTTACCGACGCAAAATTCAGCCATGAAATTGATTACAACAACCCGTTGATTGAACGGGACATGAATCGTTGTGTTTTGTGCGGTAAATGTGCACGTATTTGTGACGAGATCGTCAGCTTTGGCGCATTAACATTTATCGATCGTGGTATTGAAACAAAAATTGGTTGTGAATTTGATGAAGGTCTCAACTGTGAATTCTGTGGTTCATGTATTGCAGTCTGTCCAGTAGGTTCATTACTGGCTCGTCCGTTCAAACATAAAGCCCGCTTCTGGGCAATGACCAAGCACCCCACAATCTGCGGCTATTGTGGTACCGGTTGCGGTCTCACCCTCGGTGTTAAGGACAACAAGGTACTTACGACCATTTATAATGAGGAGCAGGGCTTCCATAAAGGACAGCTCTGTGTTCGTGGACGCTTTGGCTATCAGTTCATCAGCAGTGAAAAACGGCTGACCACACCGATGATAAAAAAGAACGGCAGATTGATGGAATCGACCTGGGATGAGGCTCTTGAACTTGTCGCAGGGCGGCTTAAAGGCGGCTCCAATGTCGCTGCGCTGGCAACACCTCGTTTGACAAATGAGGAGCTTGCTCTCTTTAAAAAACTGCTTGTAGAGAATGTGGGAACGAAGAATTTTGATCATGCTGCTGGATATGCTCATGCCGCTCTTTCGGAGGGGTTCGCCCGAAGCTTCGGAGCGAGTTCTTCTTCCGCATCAATTCTTGATATCCAGAAAAGTGATATGCTGCTTGTTATTAAAACCGATACCTATGAAACACATCCGGTGGTCGGTTTTGAAATCAACATGGGCGTAAAAAATAATGGTATTAAACTAACGATCCTTTCAGATAAACGCGGCAAGCTTTCCAAGCTTCCTGATGCCACTACAATTGTTCATCGGCCCGGAAATGAAGTGACAATTCTTAACGCAATTGCCAAGGCGCTCCTTGATGGTAAACTTGCTTCCGGAACCGCTGCAACGATGGCCGGGTACGCGGAACTGGAAAAGGCGCTTTCAGGTTTTACCGCTGAGGCCGTTGCGGCGCAGGTGGGCATTTCCGCCGCTGATATAAAAAAACTGGCTTCTGATTACGCTGCTGCCGAAAAGGCTTTAATTATTTTTCCGGCAGGGCAGGCGTACAGCGGACACAATGCAGATCTGGCGACAGCGGCGGCAAATCTTGCGCTTCTGACCGGCAAGTATGATAAGGAAGGGTGCGGAGTACTCTGTCTCTCTGAGAAAAATAACAGCCAGGGTGCAGTAGACATCGGCTTTATTGCCCGGGAGGGGAGCCTGAACGGCTTGCAGATTCTTGATGCGTGTGCCGATGGCTCTGTGAAAACACTCTTTATAGCCGGTGAAAATCCTCTGAACTCCTATCCGAACCGCGCCAAAGTCAAAGCTGCTCTAGAAGCGGTTGAATTCCTGATCGTTTCGGAGCTATTTCTTACGGAAACCGCTGCTATGGCTGATGTCGTGCTGCCTGTCTGTTCCTTTGCCGAAAAAGAGGGAACTATTACCAGTACGGATCGTCGTGTAAACTATTTTAAACCGGCAATCCGCAAAAGTGTACGGATAAAGTCTGATTACGAAATATTCTCGAATCTGGTTACGCGACTGGGTGGAGTGGCTCCACCGACACCAGCGCTCCTCTTCAATGAAATTGCTGCAAACACACCTGGTTACCAGGGCATGAGCCATGTTTCACTCCGCAAAGAGGGCGCCTTTGCTTCGGTCGCTATCAAACCAAGACTTATTGCCCCGCAGACGGCTCCGCCCTTCATAGCTGAAGGGGGCAAGCTTGCCCTGGTGACCGGTAGTGCACTGTTTCACAACGGTACTTTGTCAAATTACGGCGAAGGTCCTATGCATGTTTGTCCGGAAAATTACATTGAGATGTCCAGAGCAGATGCCGCCAAGCTTAAAATCGCTCAAGGAGATGTTGTAACAGTCTCTACAACAACCGGAAGCATGTTGCTCAAGGCCAAAGTTACACCGCGCATGCCTGCTGGAGTCGTCTTTTCACCGTATCATTTTAGTGATGCCCCGATTAATACAATCTGGAACGGCGCGCCTGTAACAGCGGTAACAGTATCAAAGTAGCAGTGTTTTACCAGTAAATCAGACAACTAATAAAACAGCTATAGAAAGAGGGACAGATGGGAATCGAGATATTAGGACTGCCGATGATGTATTACATCGCCATGGTTGCCAAGGTCCTGGTGGCTTTTGTCTTCGTGCTGCTGACCGTAGCCTACGCCACTTACGCCGAGCGTAAGATTATCGGTCATATGCAGGTTCGTCTTGGACCGATGAGAACCGGTTGGCACGGTCTGTTGCAGCCAATTGCAGACGGGGTCAAACTTTTCTTTAAAGAAGAGATAATCCCTTCTCAAGCAAGTACATTCGCTTTTCTTGTTGCACCGTTGATTGCCCTTGTTCCCGCATTCATTACCTTTGCCGTTATTCCCTTTGGCGGTGTTATTGAAGTCGCCGGTTACAAGATTCCGCTACAGATTGCGGCTTATTATGACACCACTGCAGGTCAGGTGTTTGACGTCAATGTTGGTGTGCTCTACATCCTGGCGATGTCCTCTCTTGGCGTCTACGGAATAGTGCTGGCGGGATGGGCATCAAACAGTAAATATTCACTGATGGGCGGGCTTCGTGCCTCGGCACAGATGATTTCGTACGAGCTTGCCGCTGGTCTGTCAATTATCGCCGTTTTCATGCTTTCAGGTACCCTCTCTCTTACTAAAATCGTCGAACTTCAGTCCGGTTTTGGCGGTTTTGAATGGTATCTATTCAAGCAACCCCTGGCTGCATTCATGTTCTTTATCTGTTCACTCGCCGAAATCAACCGGACACCGTTTGACCTCCCCGAGGCTGAGACTGAGCTGGTATCCGGCTTTTGTACGGAATATTCTTCAATGAAATACGCCATGTTTTTCATGGCTGAGTATGCAAACATGGTAACTGTCTGCGCGCTCACCGTCACATTGTTCCTTGGCGGCTGGAATGGCCCGTTGGCAGTTGCTGTTCCTATCCTTGGACCGGTATATTTTGTCGCGAAAGTCTATTTCCTGATGTTTGTCTGTATGTGGATTCGCGCAACACTGCCCCGTTATCGTTATGATCAGTTGATGCACCTGGGTTGGAAGGTGTTTATTCCGGTAGCACTTATAAACATTATAGTTACAGGGATTATAGGCTATATTCTGTAACTGACACAGAACAGAGTAACGTTATTTCTGAAACGAGGATGGAAATATGAATCCGATTACACCGATTATAAACGGCATGAAAATAACATTGAAGCATATGTTCATGAAGCCGGTCACTTTACAGTACCCGACTGAACGTCCCAAAGTGGCTACACGATTTCGCGGCCTTCACGCGCTTAATGTTTCGCACGACAAGGCCAAGTGCGTGGCCTGCTATCTCTGCCCGACTGTCTGCCCCGCCAAATGTATCACGGTTGAAGCGGCTGAAGATGCCAATCATGATAAATATGCAACAGTATACGAGATCGATATGCTGCGTTGTATCTTCTGCGGCTATTGTGTTGAAGCGTGCCCGGTTGACGCAGTCAAGATGACTGAAGAGTTTGAACTGGCCAACTATAATCGTAAAGATTTCATCTACTCCAAAGAACGTCTCTTAGTAAAGTAATAAGGAGCAGTGCATGGAAACCCTCTTCTTTCTCATAGTCTCATTTGTGGCGATTATATCGGCGATACTGGTAATTACCTGTAAGAACCCGATTAATAGTGCACTGTCGCTCATAATGACATTTTTCTGCCTCGCAACCTATTACGTAATGCTCGATGCGCCTTTTGTAGCGGCTGTTCAGGTTATGATATATGCCGGAGCGATCATGGTTCTGATGGTGTTTACGATCATGCTGCTTAATATCAGGGTTGATGCGACGAAGCAACATTCCCATAAACTCATCCTCGGCTCAATCATCGGCTTTTTTACGCTGATAAACCTTGTAGTTATGCTGGTCAAAAGTCGCGCAGCGCTTCCGACCGGTCCATATAGTGTCGAAATGATAAGAAATATCGGTCACACAGAACTGGTAGGCCGGGAGATATTCATCAATTTTCTTCTGCCGTTCGAGGTCACCTCGATACTGCTGTTAGTTGCTATAGTTGGCGCGGTCATTCTGGCCAAGAAAAAAATATAAGAGGGCTCTATTTCATGGAAAATCTGAACAGCTATCTCGTCGTAAGCGCCCTGCTTTTCACCATTGGCACAATCGGTGTACTGATCCGCAAGAATGTAATAGTAATGTTTATGTGTATTGAGTTGATGCTTAATGCCGTAAACCTAACCTTTGTGGCTTTTTCCAGGCATCTTGGCAATCTTGATGGACAGGTTTTTGTCTTTTTCATCATGACCGTTGCTGCTGCTGAAGCTGCGGTAGGTCTTGCTCTCATAATTGCGTTCTTCAATAATAAAGAGTCGATTGATGTTGATGACGTTAACCTGATGAAGTGGTAGCAGCATACTCCACCACTACGATAATGTTTACTGATTGCATAAAAGGAGTCTTACATGTTTGATAAGGTATGGCTAATCCCGCTCTTCCCGCTCATCGGTTTCCTGATTAACGGGTTTTTCGGGAAAAAGATCAAGAATGAAGCAATTATTGGCGGAATCGGAACGCTGATGATATTCCTGTCTTTTCTTGTGTCATGCGGAATTCTCATGCAGATGATCGGCCTCCCGCCCGAGCAGAGAGTATTTGAAAAAGTCCTTTTCCCATGGATTCATTCCGGCAGCTTCAAGGCTGACATGGCCTTCCTGGTTGACCCGCTTTCTGTGGTCATGATCATGGTCGTAACCGGCGTTGGCACACTGATCCACCTCTACTCGATCGGCTATATGCATGGTGAAGAGGGGTTCTATCGTTTCTTTGCCTATCTCAATCTCTTCTGTATGTCGATGCTGCTGCTGGTTCTAGGCAGCAATATGCTTGTTATGTTCATCGGCTGGGAAGGGGTCGGCCTCTGTTCCTATCTGCTGATCGGTTACTACTTCCATAAGAAATCAGCCGGCGATGCCGCTAAGAAGGCGTTTGTCATGAACCGCGTCGGAGACTTCGGCTTTTTGATCGGACTGTTCACCCTCTACTGGTGGTTTGGCAGCAACCACAACATCTGGACAATCAACTTCGTGGAAATCAAGGCAGCTTCGCACCTGCTTCCATACGGAGGAGTTGTCACCTTTGCTTCGTTATGCTTTTTCCTCGGTGCCACCGGCAAGTCTGCCCAGCTTCCTCTCTTCACCTGGCTTCCGGACGCCATGGAAGGTCCGACGCCTGTTTCTGCACTTATCCACGCGGCGACAATGGTAACGGCCGGTGTTTATATGATCGGCAGGATGAGTTTCGTATTCGTAAAGTCTCCTGAAACAATGATGGTTATCGCTGTAGTCGGCGCAGCAACGGCAATATTCGCTGCGACTATCGGCACGGCTCAAAACGACATCAAGCGCGTATTGGCCTATTCAACTGTATCGCAGCTCGGTTTCATGTTTCTTGCAATGGGAGTTGGCGCCTTCAGCGCAGGTATTTTCCACCTTATGACACATGCATTCTTCAAAGCCTGCCTGTTTCTTGGCTCAGGGTCGGTTATACATGCGATGCATCATGCACTGCATAAAATTCATTCGCATGATGATGCCCAGGATATGCGCAACATGGGAGGTCTGAAAGCCACCATGCCGATAACCTTTCTTACTTTCCTGGTGTCTACCATTGCTATAGCAGGAATACCAGGTTTTTCCGGATTTTTCTCCAAGGATGAAATTCTTTGGATGGCTTTTGCAAACGCCTACCACGGCAACCTTAACATAGTTCTCTGGGGCATTGGTGCCATCGCCGCCTGTTTCACCGCTTTTTACATGTTCCGCCTTGTCTTCATGACCTTTTACGGCGAGTGCCGCATCAATCCGAAAGCCAAGCAATATCTGCACGAGTCGCCGCTGGTGATTACCATTCCGTTAATGGTTCTTGGTTTCCTTGCTGTTGTTGGCGGTTATCTCGGTATGCCGAAATTATTGGGGATGTTGCCCAACTACTTCGAGCATTGGTTAGAGCCGGTGTTTCAGCTCGCAAATGAATACGGCAGCAAATACGCTCACCATGGTGCGCATCCTAGCCATGCGGTTGAATGGGGTTTAATGGGTCTCTCCGTAGTTATCGCTTTGGTTGGTATCGCGATCGCGTTCACCATGTATGTAAAAAACACCGCAATGCCGGGAAAATTTGTCGCTGCATTCCCGTTACTGCATCGTGCCGTTTTCAATAAATGGTACATCGATGAAATATACGATTATATTTTTGTAAATCCTTGCAAGGCTGCCGGGCAGTTTCTATGGAAGGGCTTTGACGTGATTATTGTTGACGGTGTCGTCAATGGTGTTGCCAATGTTATCATGGGTTTCAGCGGGATCTTCCGCTATATGCAGTCCGGCTACATCTATAATTATGCATTTTCAATGGTTCTCGGTGTTGTTGTCATGCTCGGCTACTACATTTTTAAATAACCACTTCATTAGCACTTTGTATAAAGGAGCACGAATTCATGAGTAACGTACTGAGCCTGACGACATTCCTGCCGATTTTGGGTGTCCTGCTGCTGCTGTTTATCCCGAAAGACAGCAAGGGCGTACTTCGGAATGTCACCCTCGCGGTTACAGTGGTCACTTTCCTGGTGTCGCTGATCATGCTGGCCGGTTTCCAGACCAATGCAGAATTCCAGTTTGTTGAAAATGTTCCCTGGATTGCTGCCGGTCCTTTCATGATGCGCTACAACATCGGCATTGACGGCATAAGTCTCTGGCTGGTACTTCTGACAACTTTCATCATGCCGATTGCCGTACTGTCAACATACACGGCCGTAGAAGAGAAGGTTAAGGAGTACATGGTCTGCCTGCTGCTTCTTGAAACCGGAATGCTCGGTGCCTTTATTTCTCTCGACCTGTTTCTCTTTTATATCTTCTGGGAAGTAATGCTCATTCCGATGTATTTCATGATCGGTATCTGGGGCGGTAAAAACAAGATTTATGCAGCGGTTAAGTTTTTTGTTTATACCATGGTCGGTTCGCTGCTGATGCTGGTAGCCCTCATCTTCCTCTATTTCAAAGGGATGGAAGCCGGTTTTCAAGATTTTGGTCTGCTCCAGTTTTTTAGTCTTAAGCTCGATATGGCCACGCAGATATGGCTGTTCCTGGCCTTCGCTTTTGCTTTTGCCATCAAAGTTCCGATGTTTCCACTCCATACCTGGTTACCCGACGCACACACCGAGGCTCCGACGGCCGGTTCGGTCATTTTGGCCGCCGTGCTTTTGAAGATGGGTACTTACGGGTATGTGCGCTTTGCAATACCGCTATTCCCTGATGCGGCACACAAGTTTGCGCCACTCATTGCTACACTTGCCGTTATCGGTATCATCTATGCCGCACTCGTTGCGATGGTGCAGGAAGATGTAAAAAAACTGGTTGCCTACTCTTCAGTTGCCCACCTTGGCTTTGTCATGCTCGGAGTATTCGCCTTCAATACTGAGGGGATAACTGGCGGCATGCTGCAGATGCTGAACCATGGTATTTCAACCGGAGCGCTGTTTCTTATCGTCGGCTTTATTTACGAACGCCGACATACACGACTGATCACCGATTTTGGTGGTCTGTCGAAGCAGATGCCGATATTTGCAACGATATTTATGATCGTAACATTCTCCTCAGTTGGTCTGCCAGGGACGAACGGTTTTGTCGGTGAATTTCTGATTCTGCTCGGTGCCTTTGAAAGCCAGCTCCGATGGTTTACCGTCGTGGCAACGAGTGGCGTCATACTTTCGGCGGTCTATATGCTCTGGGTGTTTCAGCGTGTTATGTTCGGAGAGCTTGATAATCCGAAAAACCAGAAACTCCTCGACCTCAACGGTCGTGAAATTGCGATTATGGTTCCTCTGATTGTAATGATCTTTTTCATGGGGCTTTATCCCAAGCCGTTCATTGATAAAATGGATCCAGCCATTAAAAAACTTGTCGCTCAGGCGCGCATAGCTCCGGTTACTGCTCAAATCATTCCTGCCATAAACCAGATGCAGATGCCTGCTGGCCATCAAGGCGCCGGGCAGATGCCTGATGCAACACAGGGTGGGATGCCTGCCGGACACCCCGGCCAAACACCACCAGCAGTTAATCCGCACAATGCCAATTAACCAAATAACGAGTCAATCCGACCGGAGGATATTTTAGATGGATATAATAATTCCAGCCGTCAACATGACGCCGATTCTACCGGAGATACTGCTCTCCGTGCTGGCTATGGCTCTTCTGCTGATCAACGTTTTTAGTCCCGGCGGACAGAAGTCATACCTCGCATACATCAGTTTTGCCGGTATTGTTGTGACAGCGGTGCTGGTAGGAGCTGGGTGGGGCAGCCACGTAGAGAGCTTCAGCGGTTCGGTGGTTCTAGACAATTTTGCGACATTTTTTAAGATGACGTTTCTATTTGCCGCCGGTTTGGCTGTGCTGATCTCTGACAGCTATATGGAGCGTGAAGGGTGCAATCATGGTGAATTATATCCTCTGATCCTCTTCACAGTTGTCGGTATGATGCTGATGGCGTCAGGCACGGATCTTATGACGATATTCCTTGGTCTTGAAGTAATGTCGGTATCTCTCTACGTTCTTGCCGGATTCAACCGGGCGAACAAAAAGTCCAACGAAGCCGGACTCAAGTATTTCATGCTAGGTGCCTTTTCAACAGGTTTCATGCTCTACGGAATGGCTCTGATATACGGCGCCACCGGTACGACACGTCTTTACAAGATTGCAACGGTTGTCGGACAGATGACTCTCCCTTCGGCAAATATCCTGCTGGTTGCCGGTATGTTGCTGATGTTAACAGGTTTTGCCTTCAAGATTGCCGCTGCACCGTTCCATATGTGGACTCCTGACGTGTATGAGGGTGCTCCGACACCAATGACCGCTTTCATGTCTGCAGGACCAAAGGCTGCCGGTTTTGCTGCATTACTTCGTATTTTCCTCGTCGCTCTCCCGACACTACAGGTCGAGTGGAGTCAAGTTCTCTGGGTACTGGCGGCATTGACAATGACGGTCGGCAATATAACGGCACTGCGTCAGGATAATATCAAGCGTGTTCTTGCCTACTCCTCTATCGCCCACGCCGGGTATGCATTGGTCGGTTTTACCGCCGGCAACGGTACCGGAGCGGCTGGTATTCTGTTTTATATGCTTTCTTATGCATTCATGAACATTGGTGCCTTTGCTATTGTAATACTGGTCTCTAAAAAGGGTGATACTAATAGCAATGTTTCTGACTTTGCCGGTCTCGGTTTTAAACGTCCGTTACTCGCTCTTGCTATGACTTTGTTTCTATTCTCGCTTGCCGGCGTTCCTCCGGCAGCAGGTTTTATCGGCAAGTTTTACCTTTTCTCCGGCGCGATCCAGCAAGGTTATATCTGGTTAGCTGTCATCGGTGTTCTTAACAGTGCGGCATCGGTTTATTACTACCTCCGTATCATGGTTTTCATGTATTTCAAAGAATCTACCGAAGATTTTGCCTGGGTGCAAGTCACCGCACCGGTTGCCATCGCACTCATAATTGCCGCTGCCGGAACCCTGATACCAGGTATCGTCCCTTCAATCATTCTTCAGTACGCCCAGATGGCAGTCAAGCTCATGTAGCTTGTTCTATGAAATCCGACAGCAATGAGGGCGGTCTCGATTCGGGATCGCCCTTTTTGCAACTACGCAGCTTTTCGTACGTCAGTGCCGATTCCTTGCGTGGTCAGTTGACATTCCATCTCCATTGCAGTAGAGTACCAACTCAAATAGGCCCTGGGGGAGTTCCTTTGAACTGAGATCCGCATGCTGCAGCTTTTGCGAGGCGGGAACCCTTTGCACCTGATCCGGGTTATTCTGGCGTAGGAAAGCGGCTTGCAGGATGTAAACTTTATCCAGCCGCCTGATGTTATAAATCAGTGCGGCTTTTTTGTTCATCAGACGAGGAGTTGTGGCATGAGTGAAACCAAACCTTTTCGACTTGTCATAAACAAGACGGCAGAGCCGCCCGACATTTCTGGTGTCTACCTGATTACCGATCATGGTGCCAATCTGATGAACCGGGTTTGTCAGGCACTTCGTGGTGGGGTTTCCGTATTGCAGTACCGTGCCAAAGGTCTGGAGTATGGCGAGCAACTGGTTGAAGCGGGAGAGTTAAAGCGGCTCTCTGCCCGTTTTGGAACGATTTTTATCATCAACGATGATATCCGGCTTGCAAAAGAGCTTGATGCCGATGGCGTACATCTCGGACAGGATGATGGTGATATAGCCGAAGCACGTGAACTGCTGGGACCAAATAAAATAATCGGTAAATCAACGCATAATTTGCAAGAAGCGCAGTGGGCGGAACAGGAGGGAGCCAATTATATCGGTTTTGGAGCTCTTTATCCCACAGGGAGCAAGGTCGTCTCGCATCTCCCAGGCGTTGAAGGGTTGGCGTCGATTCGTGGCGCAGTCAAAATTCCTGTCGTGGCCATCGGCGGGATAACACCGGGCAATGCCTGTCGCGTAATTGATGCGGGCGCTGACGCTTTGGCGGTAATTTCGTCTGTACTCGCAAATCCTCGTCCCGATATTGCAGCGGCGGAACTACTGCTGCTGTTCAATCGTGTTAACCCTTTTCCGCGTGGTGCGGTTCTGAGCGTTGCCGGCAGTGATTCAGGAGGCGGAGCCGGTATTCAGGCAGATCTCAAGACGATTACCCTCCTGGGGAGTTATGCCGCCACCGTGCTAACCGCGCTGACCGCCCAGAATACCCGTGGTGTCTCTTCTATTCACGGGCTGCCGCCAAGCTTCATGCGTGATCAGTTAGATGCTGTATTGAACGATATTCCGATCGATGTCATTAAAACCGGCATGCTGCACACCCCGGCCATGATTGCGGCGTTGGCGGAGCGTCTCGGCGAACGGAAGGTGCTCATTCCGCTGGTGATAGATCCGGTCATGGTTGCCAAAGGGGGGGCACCGTTGTTGGAACGCGAAGCGATCCAGGTTTTCAGCGATATGCTGCTGCCGATGGCCTATCTGCTTACCCCCAATATTCCCGAAGCGGAGCGTATTCTGGGGCGGACGATTAAAAACGAGTCGGAGATGGAGCAGGCGGCTCGTGATCTGCATAAAATGGGGGCGGCCAACGTGCTGGTTAAAGGTGGACATCTGACCGGTCGCACTGCCACTGATATCCTCTTTGACGGCAGTCGCTGCCACCATTTCAGTTCCGAGCGGCTGTTCACCAGTAATACACATGGTACCGGCTGCAGCTACGCATCCGCCATCGCCGCCCTGCTTGCCCAGGGGGAACCGCTGCTGACTGCGGTTGAACGCGCGAAAAAATTTATCACCTCCGCTATCCGTACCGCCCGCTCATTTGGTAAGGGGCATGGCCCGGTTAACCACTTTCTGGCAGCACAAGAACATATAAAAAGGATAATTACTCATGACTCAGCTTGAATATGCACGTCGGGGCGTCGTTACGGAAAAAATGAGGATTGCCGCACTCTCAGAGGGTGTCCCACCGGAATTTATCCGTGACGGCATTGCCGCGGGCACCATCGTCCTTTGCCATAACATCAAACATGCCAATGGCATCCCGCTTGCGGTTGGAGCAGGATTGCGCACCAAAGTAAATGCCAACATCGGCTCGTCATCCGATGATATGGATATTGAAAAAGAGCTGGAGAAAGCTCGAGCAGCGGTCAAATATGGCGCTGATGCCATTATGGATCTCTCCACCGGCGGCCCGGTCGATGAAATCAGAAAGGCGATTATTGCTGAAACAAACGCCTGTATCGGCTCTGTCCCGCTTTATCAGGCTGCTCTCGATGCGGTACGTAATATGAACAAGGCCATCGTCGATATGACGGTTGATGATATTTTCGCCGGGGTCATCAAACACGCGGAGGATGGTGTTGATTTTATCACAGTCCATTGCGGCGTGACGCGTGGCACCGTTGAGAGGATGAAGAACGAGGGGCGTATAATGGACGTCGTCTCGCGCGGTGGCGCCTTCACGATCGAATGGATGAGTTACAATAACAAGGAAAACCCACTCTTTGAACATTTTGACAAGCTGCTGGAAATCACTAAAGAGTATGACATGACGCTATCGTTAGGCGACGGTTTCCGTCCCGGATGCCTGGCTGACGCGACCGATCGGGCTCAGATCCATGAGCTGATACTGCTGGGCGAATTGACTCAGCGTGCTCAGGCGGCTGGGGTTCAGGTCATGATTGAGGGGCCGGGCCACGTCCCGCTCAACCAGATTCAGACCAATATCCAACTGCAGAAGCGGCTCTGCCACGGTGCTCCGTTCTACGTCCTTGGTCCGCTTGTTACCGACATTGCTCCCGGTTACGATCACATTACCTGCGCTATCGGCGGCGCTGTTGCAGCAGCAGCCGGAGCTGATTTTCTCTGCTATGTTACCCCGTCCGAACACCTCTGTTTGCCGAATGTCCATGATGTCCGGGATGGCGTTATCGCTACCCGCATCGCTGCCCACGCCGGTGATATTGCCAAGGGTGTCAAGGGTGCGATGGAGAAAGATATTGCTATGGCGAAATGCCGGAAAAAGCTTGATTGGGAAGGGCAGTTTTCTTTGGCGATGGATCCTGACAAGGCGCGTGAGTATCGAGCCAATTCGCCGGTGTCGGATCACGGCGCCTGTACGATGTGTGGGGAGTTTTGTGCGTATAAGCTGATGGATGACGCGATGAAGAGGTAGTCTTGATTGTGATCCGTTGTGAACGACACGACCTCCGAGGTTTTTGAAACCTCGGAGGTCGTGTCGTATCTCCGGTCAACTCAAGAGATGTACGAACAGGCCGCTGCGCAGTTTTGGCTCAAACCAGGTCGATTTGGGAGGCATGATCTGGTTCTGGTCGGCAAGTTCGATCAACTCGGTTATCGATGTCGGATGAAGGGAAAATGCAACGGCATAGTCGCCGGAATCAACCAGCTTGACCAGTTCATCATTGCCCCGGATACCGCCAACAAAGTGTATTCTCTGGTCAGTGCGCGGGTTGAGGATGCCGAGCAGCGGAGACAATATATTGTTCTGCAATATCGAAACGTCCAATCTGCCGACGGCGTCTTTCTCGTTGAGTAGTGTCGAGCGGGCATGGAGTTGATACCAGTGGCCGTCCATGTACATGCCGAATTGGTGGCGCGCTGCAGGAATGACAGGAAGCGGAGAGGGAAGGATTTCAAAGAAACTCTCAATCCTGGCGATAAATTCAGAGACGGCGCAACCGTTCAGATCTCTGACCACACGATTATACGGCATAATATTGAGATGATTTTCAGGAAATATGACGGTCAGGAACGAATTATATTCTTCACGACCGGTATGGTTGCAATTCTTTTCGCGCCGAAGTTCGCGGACACGGCTTGCAGCAGCGCTGCGATGGTGTCCGTCGGCAACGTAGAGATTCGAAATTGCGGCAAACAGTACGACAAGGCGATCAATCAGCATTTTATCGCTGATGATCCAGGCGGTATGAACTACGCCATCATCTGAGATAAAATCATATTCCGGTAGACCGCTGGCGGCTGTTTCAATAATACCTTCAATTTCTTCAGATGAGCGGGAGAGATAGAATACCGGTTCGTCATTGGCATCCAGATAATCGATATGTTTAACGCGGTCTTCTTCCTTGTCGGCTCGGGTATGTTCATGTTTCTTGATAACGCCGGTCTGGTAGTCGTCAACGCTGGCACAGACGACGAGGCCGGTCTGGCTGATACCCCCCATCTGCTGGCGATATACGTAGAAGCAGTCGTGACTGTCCTGAGTCAGTACCCCGCGTTGGATGAATTGATCAAGATTAACCTTTCCCCGCATATAAACTGATTCATCATGAGGATCAATTTCTGGAGACAGGTCGATTTCCGGGCGTGAAATATGCAAAAAACTGTCAGGGTTTCCTGCAGCCATTGCAGACGCTTCCGCAACGTTCATCACGTCGTATGGAAGTGCAGATACTTTCTCAGCCAGCTCCTTAGGTGGGCGCAGCGCCCGGAATGGTTTAATAACGGCCATAAACTACTCTCCGTAACATGTTATAAATATTAAAAATATCTGCGTGCTCCCACAAAACGCTTTTCAAAATAGCTTTCATTTACTTCGGAGACTCTGATTTCTTCTCCCCGGCGCGGCGCATGGACGAACTTACCGTTGCCGACATAAATACCTACATGGCTGATGGTATCCGCAGACGCTCCGAAGAAAACCAGATCACCATCTTTCAGATCTTCTTTTATTACCTGATCTCCAGCGGTAAACTGGTCGCGGGATATACGCGGAATACTGAGTCCGCAGAGATTATATACGGCTCGAACAAAGCCGCTGCAATCCATGCCATCAACTACGTTGTCGCCCCCCCATCTGTAAGGAATACCGACAAAGCGTTCTGCAGTACGGGCAGCGATTGCCCCCATGTCCCTGGTATCTTTTACAGGTTTTGATGGTGGTTTTTCCGATGGTACCGCTGGTACAACCGGTTGAATGGAGTCACTTTGTTTGCGGTTTTCATCGGGATTAGGCTTTAGCCACCCTGGTACCTTGGTTTGGCTGAAGACGACTTCGTTGGGGGGAGCAATATAATAACCGTCAATCATCCGCTCAGCCACAAGTTGCTTAGCCACAGTCCGTGCTTTTTCCTTACTGGGGAAATCGCCAAAACGAACGGCGTAGACGCCATTATCCTTACGGAAATAAAAGGCTTCGATTCCCTTCTCCTGAAGTTTAATGGTAAACCGCTCAGCGTTTTTTACGTCGGCAAATGCACCCATCTGAATGGCATAACCAAGACGACTGATACCGGACGACTTTGCCGCTTGAACCGTCAGGGTAGACGAGAAGAAAAGCAGGATTGCAATTAAGTTAAGAAATTTCATAGGTCGCCGTTTCTATCAAAAGATTGAAAATACAACAAAGCGTTATAGTAGCCGCAATTGGAGCAGTGGTAAAGCAGAAATTCCCCTTAGTCACGGTCCATTTGAAGCGCTCGACCTTTTGCCGGTGCATCAAGTGTTTGCGCAAACTGACGCACATTCCTGTCTTGGAATATTATACCAGCCTCTATTTTCATATTTTCAAGCCAGATACACAGAGCAACAACTTTCCTCGGTTCAACAAATGACTATTTGTAACTGTATCTTGGGTTAGTCCTTATATTTGAATGATTTGAAGCCGAAAATACGTTTGATTTTCATAGCACCATTTAGTTTGCTACCTCAGATTAAAATCATATTTTTTACCGAATGACTTATTATGTCGTACTACAGTGCTATGCTTGAATCATTATTACTTATTGGGGGGTGTTTATGGAAGCAATAATGATTGCAGGTATTGCTGTTGTGGCAGTGAGTGGCTGGTATTCAGCAGTTGATCTACTCGCAGACATGGGAATTCGGGTCAGGAAGCTTAAAAGTGCTGATATGAAGAACCGAAAATGTTCATTCGTCTGCCGTAATCCGCTTCAGCGCAGGATCAAGCAGATGGCGAGGGTGAACATTTGACAGCGCTTTAAGCATGCTGTTCTTGATGTGGGGGATATCAGCCTGTAACTCGGTTAGCAGCCGTTTCATCCGTTTCCTTTGCAAATCCGCTGTTCCGCAAACCGGGCAGCAGCAGCAAACCACTGGAAGTTCAACAAGTTGGGAAAAGGCGATGATATCTTCCTCCGCAAGGTACACCAGAGGTCTGATTACCGTAATAATGCCGTTGTCAGCCAGCATGGAAGCGGCCATCGACTTGAGTGAGCCGACAAAAAACTGGTTCAGCAGCAATGTTTCAATAAAATCATCCTGATGATGACCAAGCGCCAGTTTATTGCAGCCAAGAGCCCTGGCGGCTCCGTAGAGTTCCCCCCGCTTCAGACGCGAGCAGATCGAACAGTATGAAGAGCCGGGGCGCCGTTTTTCCTGGATGATGGCGTAATGCTCGCTCGGCACCATCTGATAGGCAAAATTGTTCGTCCGGAAAAAATCTTCGATGACATCAGTGCGGTAGCCGGGATACCCGGAATCTATATTGACGGCAATCAGCTCAAATGGCACCGGGGCCCTTTTACGCAGATCATCCAGCACAAGAAGCAGTGTGTATGAATCTTTGCCGCCGGAGACAGCAACAGCGATACGATCCCCACTTTCGATCAGACCGAAGTCGCCAATAGCTTTGCCGACCCCGTGCCGCAGCTTCTTGAACAGTTTGTGTTCTGTAAACCCGGTCGTAGTTTTGTTCATCCTGCAAGCACTCATTTGTTACATCTCTCAAGAAAATCAGACACCAGCGGAGCAAAGGTCTCATGCTCAAGCAGAAAAGCGTCGTGTCCGTACGCCGAAGTGATCAGGTGATATTCGACCGGCTTCCCGAGATCTTTGAGGCAGTTAACCATCTCTTCCGTCTGGTACGCCGGATAGAGCCAGTCAGAGCTGAAGGCGTAGAATTGAATCGGAACCCGCACCTGACTGAAAGCCTCTGCCATCGATTCATAACCCCAGGCGACATCATAGAGATCCAGTGATTTGGCAAGATATAAAAAGGAGTTGGCATCGAAGCGATCCACAAAGTTGTAGCCGTTATAATTCAGGTAGCGTTCAACCTCGAACTGGCCGAAAAAGTCGAACTGGCCGTCTCTGGCTGAAAAGCGCCGCCCGAATTTGGCGTTCATCGACTCGTCTGAAAGAAAGGTAATATGGCCAATGCCCCGAGCCAGAGCCAAACCATCCTTGGGATTATGTTTATATTCACCCTTGCGCCAGGTTGGATCGTTAAAAATCGCCCAGCGGGCAACTGCGTTAAGGGAGATAGCCTGCGGCGAAGGGCGCGGGGTCGAAGCCAAAACTATGGCGGAAGCGATGCTATCTGGATACTGCGTGGCCCATTCCAGTCCCTGCATCCCCCCCATGCTCCCCCCCATGACCGTTAACAGGCGTTCAATGCCGAGGGCATCAATCAACAGCTTCTGGGCGCGAACCATATCGCGTATGGTGACTACGGGAAAAGTGAGATTATAGCGTTTGCCGGTTTTAGGGTTGATTGAAGCGGGCCCGGTGGAGCCAAAACAGGAGCCGATGACGTTCGAGCAGATCACAAAATAGCGATTCGTATCGAACAGACGACCAGGGCCGACTATCGCATCCCACCAGCCGGTTTTTGTTTCGGATGCGTTCCGTTTTCCTGCGAGATGCGCATCGCCGGTCCAGGCATGCTCAACCAGAATGGCATTGGTTCTCTTTTCGTTAAGAGTACCGTAGGTCTCGTAGACCAGAGTGATAGGCGCGAGAATACGCCCGCTGTCGAGGCGCAAGCCTGATTCAAAGGTTATCGACTGCTCAACAATGTACTCTTCTGACATAAAAAAGCCCTTCGCATCAATATGAGAAGGGGCCGGTTAATACACAGCACACCTCTCATCTTTGCCTTACGGCAGGATTTAGCACCTGACGTCAAATGACCGGTTGCTGTGGTTTCAAAGGGCCTTTTCCCTCCACCACTCTCGATAAGCAGGTTTTGTTGCCTGACGATACGAAATATCATCATATTTTGTCAATAAAATTGAGGACTCCTGTATAGAAAATAATGTGACAGTTGCTTAGTGCGCTTCGCTCCAGTTCGCCCCGTAATTGATGTCAACTTTGAGAGGAACTCTAGCTTCTACCGCACGCCCCATCTCCTCCACTACCAGCCGCTCCATCTTCACCAGCTCATCTTCCGGAACTTCAAAAACAAGTTCATCATGCACCTGCATTATCAGACGGCTATTTAACTGCTCCAGGCGGATTCTGCTATCAACACGGATCATGGCCGCTTTGATAATATCAGCGGCTGACCCCTGGATAGGATAATTTATGGCATTGCGGCGGGCAAAGGCAAGTACATTGCCATTTGAGCTATGAATGTCAGGGATCGGCAGACGCCTTCCGAGGATTGTGGTTACAGAGCCGGTTTCTTCCGCCTGTTTTATGCAGGAGTCGAGATACTCCATGGCACCGCTGTGACGCTCGCGGTAGGCGGTGATAAACTCTTCAGCCGTCTTGCGGGAAATGCCGAGCTGTTTTGCCAGCGAGAAGGCGCCCTGGCCATAGATGATCCCGAAATTTATGGTCTTGGCCTGACGGCGCATATCTGGTGTCACCATTTCCGGGAATAGACCAAAGACCTCGGCGGCGGTGCGCGTATGGATATCTTCATCGTTGGCAAAGGCGTGACAGAACACCTTGTCCCCTGATAAATGCGCAAGGACGCGAAGCTCAATCTGGGAATAATCGGCAGAGAGGATGACGTGACCAGGTGGAGCTATAAAAGCATGGCGGATCATGCGCCCCTCTTCGCTCCGGATCGGAATGTTCTGCAGGTTCGGGTCAGAGGACGACAGTCGGCCGGTGTTGGTGACGGTCTGGTTGTAGGAGGTATGTACCCGACCGCTCCTTGGATTGACAAGGCGGGGGAGGGCATCGCTGTAGGTTGAGCGGAGTTTGGCAATGCCACGGTATTCGACAATCAGCCGCGCGATTTCATGCTCTTCCGCCAGAGTTGTCAGAACTTCGTTATCTGTGGACCACCCTGATTTCCCCTTGGTCTTTTTGCCTGTCTGCAGTCCCATCTTCTCGAAAAGCACCTCACCCATCTGTTTGGGGGAGTTGAGGTTGAAGCGTACTCCTGCGACTGTGAAGATCTGCTCTTCAAGTGTTGACATACGACCGGCAAAATCGCTGGAGAGCCCGGCCAGAAGAGCCGAATCGAGGAGGACGCCATGATTCTCCATGCCTGACAGAATCGGAACCAGCGGCATCTCCAGAGTATAAAAGATGGTGTCAAGGCGGCTGGCGGTCAGCATCGGCGCAAACTTTCGACGTAGCAACCAGGTGGCATCGGCATCTTCGCAGGCGTAGCGCGAAGCTGCCTCAATCTCTACTTCGGAAAAATTCTTCTGATTTTTGCCACTGCCGGTTACATCGCTATAACTGACCATGCGGTGATTGAGATGTTCCTCTGCAAGGGCGTCCAGTCCGTGGCCGTGACGTGATGGGTTAAGGATATATGAGGCAAGCATGGTGTCGAACCAGACACCGGCCAGGCTGATACCGTTATTGGCAAGAACCGCCATGTCGAACTTGATGTTCTGGCCGACCTTGCGCAGGGAAGTGTTTTCAAACAGCGGGCGGAGGCGGTTGAGGACTTCGCGGCGTTGTAGCTGGTTGCCAGCAAGTGTGACCCCATCCCCCTCCCGACCTCCCACTTGAAAGGGGAGGGGATTAAATGCAAACAGAGTTCCCTCTTCCTGCTGGGGAGTGGAAGAGATGGGGATAATAGCCACATGCCCCACCGGTATATAATACGCTTTATGATCGGTAAACGAGAACGATAAGCCCACGATGTCGGCCAGGCGAGGGTCGAGACTGGTGGTCTCCAGATCGAAGGCAAACTCACCAGCATTCTCCAGGTCGGTGACGAGAGATTCAAGCGCTTCTACTCTGGTCACGGTACGATATTGTTCAGTGGAGAGAGTTGCCGTGCCGGTTAACTCCTTGATCAGCGATGTGAACCCGAATTTTTTAAATAACAGATTCAGCGCCTCCTGATCCGGTTCCCGTGCCGTTAGAGTTTCCATATCGACTTCCAGCGGCACATTACACTCTATGGTCGCCAGACGACGCGAAAGCAGTGCCTGCTCACGGAACTCGCGTAACCGCTCGCCATTTTTTCCTTTGACCTCGTCTGCATGCTCCAGCAGTCTGTCAAGAGAGCCGAATTCGAGAATAAGTTTGGTGGCGGTTTTCTCTCCAATCCCGGGTACGCCGGGGATATTGTCCGAAGAGTCACCTGCCAATCCCAGAATGTCTATAACCAGTTCCGGCCCAACGCCGAAGCGTTCGATCACGTCAGCAATACCAGATTCCTTCCCCTTCATGGTATCGAGCAACGTGACTCGGTCGGTCACTATCTGCATCAGATCCTTGTCGCCGGTGACCACCACCACTTTTCCGCCCTCAGCGGCAAATCGTCTGGCCAGCGCGCCGATAATATCATCGGCCTCATATCCCTGCAGTTCCAGCGCCGGGATGTTGAATGCCCGCACCACCTCACGAATCGGCTCCATCTGCATACGCAGGTCATCCGGCATAGCCGCGCGGTTGGCCTTATATTCAGGATACATTTCAGTTCGGAACGTCGTGCGGCCGGCATCGAAAACGACAGCCACATGATGGGGGTTGTGATCCTTCAGCAGCTTGAGCAGCATCTGGATGAAGCCGTAGATAGCATTAGTCGGGTGTCCGCTGGGGGATGAGAGGTGGCGGATGGCAAAATAAGCGCGGTAGATGTAGGAGGAGCCGTCGATCAGGTAGAGAGTGTTGTTGTGAGGCATGTAATCTCCTTTGTATGCTTGATTCAGTCACCTGAGCCAAGACCGTAAGCAAAAAGTGTGTCAAAACATGTTGACGTCGATGTGGTAAATCATTATAGTCTCGGCTTCTTCAACGTACGGTTTGCGCCTGAGTGAGACAATTGGGCAACATAATCATCTAAGTAGTTGAAATGCGAGAGTGGCGGAATTGGCAGACGCACCAGACTTAGGATCTGGCACCGTAAGGTATAGGAGTTCAAGTCTCCTCTCTCGCACCATACAGAATTCCAAATGTTTGTTTCATCTGATCTACCATATTCAAAAATTACATATTTAACAATAGAAGAGGATAGAGACCATGCAGGTTCACATAGAAGACACCAGTCCGGTTCAAAAAAAGATTTCCATCGAAATCCCGGCTGAACGAGTTAACAAAGAGATCGACAAAGCTTATGCTGCGATTCATAAAAAAGCCAAGCTCCAGGGGTTCCGTCCCGGTAAAGTTCCAATACAGTTAATTAAACGCACATACAGAGATGCTGTGCAAGATGACGTCATGAAGCGCTTATGTCAAGAGACACTGTTTGTGGCGTTGGCTGAGCATAAAATTGAGCCGCTTGATGCCCCTTCTATTGAATGCGATATTCTTGAACAGGGCACCCCTTTTAAATACAGTGCCACTTTTGGCGTCATGCCGAAGATACTGTTAAACGAATATACCGGTCTGATTGTCAGTAAAGAAAAATACGATGCAAAACCTGAAGGCGTTGATGATGAATTGAAACGTATGCAGGAGAATATGGCACAGTTGATTCCGCTTGACGAAGACGCCGTTATTGAAAATAGTCACGTTGTTTCTGTTGAGTACTCTGTTGCGGTTGAAGGTTCCCCGGAGGAGAACAGTGGCACTCAGAACACCGAGCTTGAAGTCGGCTCCAGCAAGCTGATACCGGGCTTTGAAGAACAGTTGATTGGTTTAAAAGCCGGCGATTCCAAGGAATTTACCCTCGACCTCCCGTCTGGCGGCGACGAAACAGCCGATGCAAAAAAAGGTATTTTCACGGTGACCGTTAAAGAGATCAAACGCAAAGAGATACCTGAGCTGGACGATGAATTTGCTCAACAGTTTGGGGAATATGAAACCATGGAAGTGTTGCGCGCAAAAATAGCTGAGTACCAGGAGAAGCATGAAAAAGATCGCATTGAAAATGAATTTATAGAGCGGGTTATTCAGGAGCTGATCAAAAAGAATCCGCTGGATGTTCCGGAATCAATGGTAAAACGGCAACTTGATCAAATGTTTGATAACCTCAATAACCGCCTCAAAAGTCAGCAGATGTCGCTCGAAATGACAGGAATAGATGCCGATGGTTTCCGTGCCCGCTTCCGTGAGGATGCTATCGATAAAGTCCGGGGTGGCCTGCTGTTGATGGCTTTAGTTGAAAAGGAAAATATTTCTGTTTCAGATGACGACTTGGCTAAACATTATGAAAAAATTGCTGCCGGTAATTCTGAAATGCTTGACCGTATGAAAGAATATTACATAAAAAACAGCAGTGCCATGAGCTCTGTAATTTTAGGAATTAAAGAAGATAAAGCGATTTCGTTTCTCATCGACAATGCTGTAGTCACTGAAGTTGACGCAGAGCAGCTCAAAACGGCCTAAGGAGAACATTTTATGTATATTCCAATGGTTGTAGAGCAGAGCGGCAGGGGCGAGCGGGCCTACGATATTTATTCTCGACTGCTCAAAGAGCGGATTATTTTTCTCGGGGGATCAATTGACGATACTGTAGCCAATCTCATAATTGCGCAGCTCCTCTTCCTTGAGGCGGAAGATCCGGACAAAGATATTCATCTGTACATAAACTCGCCCGGAGGCGTCGTCACCGCCGGTATGGCAATATTTGACACGATGCGTTACATCAAGGCACCGGTATCAACAATCTGTGTCGGACAGGCGGCTTCAATGGGGGCAATATTATTGACGGCTGGCGAGAAAGGGAAGCGCTTCAGCCTAACCCATTCGCGAATTATGATTCACCAGCCACTTGGCGGCTTTCAAGGGCAGGCGACTGACATCAGCATCCACGCCAAGGAAATCCTGCGTATGAAAGACGAGTTAAATGAGATCCTTGCAGAGCTGTCAGGTCAGCAAAAAGAAAAAATTGAAGCAGATACTGACCGGGATTTCTTTATGTCTGCCGAAGACGCAAAAGAGTATGGCTTGATTGATGCTATCTTCACGCGCAAGCCTCTAACTGGAGAGAAACCATGAGCCGCCGTGATACAACCCAGGAACATTTGTCCTGTTCATTCTGCGGAAAAGACCAGGATCTCGTAAAAAAACTGATTGCCGGACCGACCGTTTTTATTTGCGATGAATGTATTGAGCTTTGCAATGATATCATTTCCGAGGAAATGAAGCTGGAAGAGGCCACGGGATCGGACCTCAAAAAACTTCCCAAGCCAAGAGAGATAAAAGATATCCTTGACGAATATGTTATTGGTCAGGATCTGGCCAAGAAAGTTCTCTCTGTTGCTGTTTACAACCACTATAAACGAATTGAATCAAGTGGTAAGCAGGGTGATGTTGAAATGCAGAAAAGCAATATTTTGCTGCTTGGCCCAACCGGCTCAGGCAAAACGCTGCTTGCACAGACATTGGCCAGAATTCTCAAAGTGCCGTTTGCAATGGCCGACGCAACGAACCTGACCGAAGCAGGGTATGTTGGTGAAGATGTTGAGAACATTATTCTCTCCCTTCTCCAAGCGGCTGATTATGATGTGGAACGAGCCCAGAAAGGCATTATATATATAGATGAAATTGATAAAATTGCCCGTAAGTCTGATTCACCTTCAATCACCAGGGATGTATCAGGTGAGGGTGTTCAGCAGGCGCTTCTGAAGATAATTGAAGGTACGATTGCCAGTATTCCGCCAAAAGGGGGCAGAAAACATCCCCAATCTGAGTTTATGAAAGTTGATACCACAAACATCCTCTTCATTTGTGGTGGCGCTTTTGCCGGTCTGGAAGCGGTAATTCAGCAGAGGATAGGCAAAAAAACGCTCGGATTCGGAGCGGACATTAAGAAGCGGGAAGAGAAAAAACTGGGTGAACTCCTGAAAAGCCTCACCCCGGAAGACCTTCTTAAATATGGTTATATTCCTGAGTTTGTCGGTCGACTCCCTATGCTGGCCACTCTAACCGAGTTGGATGAAGAGGCATTGGTGCAAATTTTAAAAGAGCCCAAAAATTCACTGGTGAAACAGTATCAAAAGCTTTTTGATCTTGAAAAAGTGCGTTTACGTTTTACTGACGGATCATTGGTTGCGATTGCGAAAGAAGCTCTTAAACGCAACACCGGAGCACGTGGCCTACGGGCTATTCTGGAGAACTCGATGCTGGATATTATGTTTGAAGTACCATCTCAACCTAGTGTCCAGGAAATTGTAATCAGTGAAGATGTAATATATAACAAAGAAAAGCCGATTATTCTATATGAGCAGGAGTTAAAAGAGGCCGCCTGATTTCGTAATTTTTTAGCCGGTTTAGCATGTATTCATCTGCGCATTAGGCATACAATTACTACATTTGCAGCAAAAGCAGTCTTAACCGCCCAGAATATGTATGCTGACACGAAAAAACACTTGACACTATTCAAGAATATCTGGTAAACAGTGACCCGCTTTGTGTTCAAAAAAAAATTTATGGAGGGTGTAACATGACAAAAGCAGAATTGATCAGTTCAATAGCAGAACAGGCTGGCCTGAAAAAAGTAGAAGCAGAAAAAGCTGTTTCCGCGTTTATTGCCAGTATAACTGCTGCTTTGAAAAGCGGCGACAAACTCAGCCTTGTCGGTTTTGGTACATTCTCTACAGCTAAACGTGCTGCCCGTAAAGGTCAGAATCCCCAGACAGGAAAGAAAATTGACATTCCGGCTGCAACTGTTCCAAAATTTAAACCAGGCAAAACCTTGAAAGAGGCTGTTAACGTTGTGCCTGCAAAGAAGAAGAAATAACTAATTTATTTAGGGGGTTGTAGCTCAGTTGGTTAGAGTGCCAGCCTGTCACGCTGGAAGTCGCGGGTTCGAGCCCCGTCAACCCCGCCATATATATTTGGGCGAATAGCTCAGCTGGGAGAGCGCCAGCCTTACAAGCTGGATGTCACAGGTTCGATCCCTGTTTCGCCCACCAACAAAATCAAGCACTTA
>CAYQMO010000009.1:0-32959 GCA_964418315.1 uncultured Geobacter sp.
GTAATCGGAGATCAAAAAAGCTCGCCTGATGTTTCATTTTAATTTACACCGGCAACAGGAAGTCCTTATACTGTTTACAGCAAAATAGTTGATACCAATTTCACTGCAGCAGCAGTCAAGTCATCTAAAAAGGCATCAAAAAATGTATATCATAAGTGATCTGGTTTCGATTGCCATAACCCACCACTGCAAAGGAAATATCTCGGAAGCCAATAAGTTGTATAGGCGTATACTATCTCTTGATCCAAACAACTTAATTGCATTGAACAACCTTGGACTTATCTCATCGTTAAGCGAGAAGATTGATTTATTATCACATGCGCTGACACTTAATTCTGAATACACCGATGCTCACTTTAACCTTGCTATCGCTCTTGAGCAACAAAACAGGTCTACTGATGCGATGGAGCACTACGCAAAAATATTGCAGATTCTTGAAAACCTTATTTCACAAGTCAAGTTCGAAGAGTGTATCCAAATGCTAAAATTACTTTTACAAAGATTTCCCAGCAGCGAAAAAATTATAAATAACATTGCAAGTGCATATATAAATCTCGGTGCGTCTCACCAAAAACAGGGTCAATTTAAGTTGGCAATAGATTCTTTTTCCCAAGCTCTTCATTATGATTCCAGAAATCATATTGCCCATGAAAATATAATTTTCACCCAAAATTTTATAGAAGGTATGGATATAGCGAGCCAACAAAAAGAGCGATATCGTTGGAATGATGCTTATGCACGGCACTTTCAGCAAACCGAGTATTGGCGCTCTAATACGTATCGAAAGATAAGGGTAGGTTATATCAGCGGTAATTTCAGGTCTTATGCCGCGACTTATGCCTTTGCCCCGCTAATTTTTAACCATAATCCTGATCAATTTGAAGTTGTCTGTTATGCAGACCAACAAGGTGGCGATTCACTGACAGAACTGCTTATGGCGAAGGCAACACTGTGGCGTGAAGTTGCGAATAAAAGTGATGAACAAATTGCAAAACTGATTGTAGAAGATCGAATCGATATTCTTGTTGATTGTGCAGGCTTTCAGAAAGGGAACCGCTTATTGGTCTTTGCACGTAAACCGGCGCCGATACAGGTAACCGGATGGGGGGAACCAACAGGGACCGGCTTGCCTACAATGGACTATCTTCTGGCTGATCCAGTTCTCATTCCAGCTTGTGAGCGACATCTATTTGCTGAAAAAATTGTAGACCTACCTTGCTTCTTAGGTTACTGGATGGCAAATCCTCTGCCGGAGCCTGGGCCGTTGCCGTTAATTCACAATGGTCATGTTACGTTCGGTTCGTTTAATAGAGGTGCAAAACATACCGATACAACTTTGGCTTTGTGGGCCAAAACACTTAATTCCGTGCCTAACTCCAATCTTCTACTGAAGGCTCCTGAATGGGGTTCGCTTGAAAAGCGAACTCGACTATTGGACAGATTCGCAAGCTACGGAGGTGATCCAGAAAGGGTTCGTTTTCTCGGTTATATACCACGCAATGATCACTTTATCGCTTACCAGCAGGTTGATATCTGCCTCGACCCTCAGCCTCACAGCGGAGGAATGACCACGCTTGATGCACTACACATGGGGATACCTGTATTAACATTGCCCGGTGCAACACCGTCATCCAGACTGGCAGCAGCAGTACTATCGGCACTTGGACTTACAGACTGGATTGCCACTGATTCGGCTGATTTTGTCGCAAAAGCTACTGCATTTACTGCCGACATACCATCTCTGGATGAACTTCGCCACCAACTGCCTTCACGTATTACCTCTTCTTCTTTTGGTAACCCAGTTACTTATGCTAAAATAGTGGAGGAACAGTATCTCAATATGTGGCAACACTGGTGCTCCAACCGCAATAACAGTAGATGAAAATAACACTCAACGAGAAAAGGGGTTTAAAGGAATTTACCATCTCCAACTATTTGATAAACAGGATGTACCCACGCCATGGCACTGCACCGCTTCTCCCGTACTGAACTCCTGATAGGCCCGTCGGGACTATCAGCGTTGGCCTCAAAACACGTCCTGATCTGCGGGATCGGAGGCGTCGGCAGCTATGCCGCTGAAGCTCTCGGTCGAGCCGGCGTCGGGCGGATCACGCTGGTGGATTTTGACGATATCTGTCTGACCAATATCAACCGGCAGATCCATGCGCTCTCCAGCACGGTAGGCCAGCACAAAGTGGAGGCGATGGCAGCGCGGCTGCGCGACATCAATTCTGCGGCTGAGATCAGTCCGGTCAAGGAATTTTTCTCCGAGGAAAATGCCGCGCGGCTACTCACACCGCGCCCCGATTATGTTCTTGACGCCATCGACCATTTCACCGCCAAGGCTACATTGATTACGATATGCCGCCAGTATGGCATTCCGGTTATATCAAGCATGGGAGCCGCAAATAAACTGGACCCCTCAAAGATTCAGGTATCTGATATCGCCTCAACCAAAAATTGCCGGATGGCTCGCAGCATGCGGAAAATTCTGAAAAACGCCGGAATCACATCCGGAGTGCAGGTGGTATACTCGACAGAACTGCACCGGGAGCTTGATCCGGCAACAGCAAGCAGGTGCGGCAGTGACTGTATCTGCCCGAATCAGCAGGAACAGACGTTCCGTTGCGAACACCGCCGGGTGATTCTCGGCAGCATTTCATTTATTCCTTCTATCTTTGGACTGACAATGGCAGGAGTTGTTGTTAATACGTTTCTAAATTTGGAGTAAGGCATGACAGAAAAAAACAAATTTGCCGGTAGAGTGTGTTCTTTTTTATTGACAAGCCCGGAATATAAAAGGTAACGTCGCAACACCTCCGATTAAACATCCTGGCACCCAGAATTAATCCCTAAACGGTTTTATAATCAAGTACCGAAAAGACCAATATATTCTACTGTTATGCATGAAACCTCGATATAACCTATCTCTTACATTTTTCCGCAGTTGTTCTTATCCGGAATTCAAGCCCGCTAATGCATAGCCTCATACACTACAAAAGCAACTCTACGCAGGAGAACAGATGAATTTACAAGAGCTTAAAGGCAAGAAGATCAGTGATCTCAACACTATTGCGCGGGATCTTAACATTGAGGGGGCTTCGAGCCTCCGTAAACAGGATCTGATCTTTGCAATTCTGAATGCCCAGACCGAACAAAACGGCTTTATCTTCGGCGAAGGGGTTTTGGAAACACTTCAGGACGGCTTCGGTTTCTTAAGGGCAACCGATTACAACTACCTCCCAGGTCCTGATGATATCTATATTTCTCCCAGCCAGATCAGGCGTTTCAATCTCCGCACCGGGGACACCGTCTCCGGGCAGATCAGGCCACCCAAAGAGGGTGAGAGGTATTTTGCCCTGCTCAAGGTTGAATCGGTCAACCATGAAACACCGGAAGTCGCCCGCGATAAAATCCTTTTCGACAACCTTACGCCGCTCTATCCGCAGGAAAAGCTCACCCTCGAGACAACTCCGGAAAATATGCCGATGCGCATTATCGAACTGGTAGCCCCCATCGGAAAAGGGCAGCGTGGTTTGATTGTTGCGCCTCCCCGCACCGGCAAGACCGTACTGATACAGAATATCGCCAACTCGATCGCCGCCAATCATCCGGAAGTATACCTGATCGTCCTTTTGATTGACGAACGCCCGGAAGAGGTTACCGACATGCAGCGTTCAGTTAAGGGTGAAGTTGTTTCCTCGACCTTTGACGAACCTGCGACTCGTCATGTTCAGGTTGCTGAGATGGTGATCGAAAAGGCCAAACGACTGGTTGAGCATAAAAAAGATGTTGTCATCTTGCTTGACTCTATCACCCGTCTGGCACGAGCATACAATACCGTATTACCTCCATCAGGCAAAATCCTGACTGGCGGTGTGGATGCAAATGCCCTCCAGAAGCCAAAACGTTTCTTTGGTGCGGCGCGTAATATCGAAGAGGGTGGTTCGCTGACGATTATTGCCACCGCACTGGTTGATACCGGCAGTAAGATGGACGATGTCATCTTTGAGGAATTCAAGGGTACCGGCAACATGGAGTTGCACCTTGATCGGAAACTGGTTGAGAAGCGCACCTTCCCGGCTATTGACATAAATAAATCTGGAACTCGCAAAGAAGAGCTGCTGATTGAGAAAGCGTCACTGAACCGGATCTGGATATTGCGCAAAGTTATTCACCCGATGAACGTTGTCGACAGCATGGAGTTCCTCCTCGACAAACTTTCGGAAGCCAAGACAAATCAGGCTTTCCTTGATTCAATGTCTAAGTAGTAAAATAAAAATCTTGCAAAATATTCTAAAACTGGCTACGATACCTCGTTATTATTCATAGCTGTTACGTTATGTCGTAAAGCACTACTGAGGGAGGAAGAGATGAAAGAAGGAATACACCCAAATTATTCCGAGGTTACCGTCAAATGCCTGTGCGGTAATACATTCCAGACACGCTCCACAAAAAAAGAGATCAACACCGAGATCTGTGCAGCCTGTCATCCGTTCTACACCGGCAAACAGAAACTGATTGACACAGCAGGGCGTGTTGAGCGCTTCAAAAAACGTTACGGTCAGGCTTGACAGATCGTCCTGTAGACTCTTGAGAGGGGCTTTGTCGCAAGGCAAAACCCCTTTTTTTTCTCCTGCTACCCTTTTTATCTCAGTTTCAGGGGTTCACCCATTACTAAAATTGAGCGTGCCGGTTTTGGGATTAATTTAATTACTTAACCTGAGTAGCGCTTTAGGAGGACACTATGAATGTCACTCTGATCGAACACACACCCAATCCTGAACATGTTGTTGCGTTTGCTGCCCGTCTCTGTTATTCGCCAACTTCAATTGATAAATTGCGGGACAAGATGGCGACTTCAGATATTGAGTCCTTTCTGGACAAAATTATGTCACTCGGCCACCACTCGGTACTTGAACACGCCTCATTTACCTTCGGTGTTGAAGGGATCTCCCGCGTTACCACGCATCAACTGGTACGACATCGTATCGCATCTTTTTCACAGCAATCCCAGCGGTATGTTTCGCATAAAGAAGAGTTTACATCCATCATGCCGGACACCATTGCAGAGAATCTAGAAGCGCGGCAGATCTTCATTTTTATGTCCGAGACCTTTCACAAGGCGTACGCACAACTGATCGAGATGGGAATTCCGGCGGAAGATGCCCGCTATATTCTCCCTAGCGCCACAGAGACAAAAATCATAATGACCATGAATGCCCGCGAATTATTACACTTTTTTTCGCTCCGCTGCTGTCAGCGGGCTCAGTGGGAAATACGCGAGATGGGTGTCGAAATATTGCGACTGGTAAAAAGAATCGCGCCAATTATTTTCCGGCATGCTGGTCCCGGTTGCGTAGAAGGCCCCTGCCCGGAAGGAAAATTCTGCTGCGGACAGATGGACGAAGTGCGGGAATTTTACAATAGCCTGGAATAAACTATTAAAGAGGTACCATGGATAAGATATGCGTCGGCGGCCAGGCTGTTATAGAAGGGGTCATGATGCGTGCGCCCCGCTCGGTGGCCGTAGCTGTGCGCCGGGCCGACGGTGAAATCGTCGTAAAAAAAGAGTTGGTTGTGCCGCTTTCCGAACGTTTTCCGATTGTAAAGCAGCCGATTATTCGCGGTGCAGTGGCACTATTTACCTCCCTCATCATCGGCATCAAGGCGCTTAATTTTTCTGCCACCGAAGCGATGACAGAAGATGAAAAAGAAGAAGAGCGCCTGAAGAGTAAGGAGAGTGGCAAAGAGGGGGGGAGTGACCTCTCTTCCTGGGCTATGGCCGGCACCATGGCAATCGCCTTCGGCTTCGGTATCTGTCTGTTCTTTATCTTTCCGCTCTATCTGACTAAACTTCTGACACCAGTTATCGGCGATAACAATATCATCTTTAATCTTGTTGATGGCGTAATCCGAATGTTAGTTTTTCTGCTCTATATCTGGGCTATATCACGCATGGAAGATATTCAGCGGGTATTTCAGTATCACGGAGCTGAACATAAATCGATTTTTGCCTTTGAGGCTGGTGACGAACTCTCCGTTGACAACGTTCGCCGTTACAGCCGCCTCCACCCACGCTGCGGCACCAGTTTCCTCCTGATAGTCATGCTGGTCAGCATCGCTGTCTTTTCGCTTATCCCCAAGCTCTGGCCGTTCTATCTTAAAGCCGGCTCGCGCATCGTGCTGTTACCAATGATCGCCGGTATCTCTTATGAATTTCTCAAATGGAGCGCCACGCATAACGACCATCCGCTCGTTAAAATGATAATTACCCCCGGTCTGGCACTGCAGCGCCTGACCACTAGAGAACCTGATGACAGCCAGCTTGAAGTCGCCATTCGTGCCATGAACGAAGCCCTGGAACTGAATGCAGGCTTCAAGGACGACCGGTTGGTGGTGTAAGCCACTTCCCCGCTATGCTCTCCTTTTCCATTACCCACCAGGATCACTGCCGCCGTCTGGAAAGTTACCTGCGCACCCTCATGCCGACATCACCGTTCGGATATGCCAGGAAACTGATAAAAAATGGTTCGGCCAGATGCAACGGCGCCATGGTCACTCCCGACACTCTGCTCACTTACCACGACATTGTTACCCTCAAGGAAAGTGGCGCGACAACCGGCTATATCGCCAACACCCGCCCGGTTCTGGACATTCTCTATGAAGACAGCCTGATCATGATTGTCAACAAACCGGCTGGCCTGCCGATGCACCGCACAGCAGAATGCGAGGAAAATCTGGTGGACGTTGGGCAGGCCTATATGATCCAGCGCAAGACCCCCTGCAAACTCTATCCGGTTAACCGCCTCGATCGTGGCACCTCCGGAGCGGTGATTCTGGCTAAAAGCTCAAGTTCCGCCGGCATCTACGGTCGGCAGGTTAAAGAGACCGGCCTGGACAAGCTCTATCTGGCATTGGTATGGGGAACGCCTGAAGAGAGCGGAGTTATCACCGAACCGCTGGACGAAAAAGAGTCCGAGACCCGCTACCGCTCCGTGGTGACCGGCGAAAACTGCGCACTGCTGTCGGTGACTCCGATCAGTGGACGAATGCATCAAATCCGCCGCCATCTGGCCGCAATCGGTCATCCGGTCATTGGCGACAAACGCTATGGCGGTGGGGATATGCCGCTGCTATCAGGATTTGCTCTGCACTCATTCAAAACATCACTGACTCTCTCTGAAGCGGGCAAGTTGACCGTCTACGCTCCAGTCACGGATGAGCTGTTGAATCTCTGCGAGCTGCGAGGGATCGGGCGTGACACGTTGTTGGGAATAGTAATGCGACAATATTCACCGGAATAGTTATGACTCTGCAAAAAAAGGTATCGTCTCATAAATGAAGAGAAAGCTCCCCATAATAGCCATCACTATGGGTGACCCTTGCGGTATCGGGCCGGAGATCATCGTAAAAGCGCTCCAGAGACCAGAGATCGCTGCTCTCTGCGTACCGCTGGTAATTGGCGACCGGTTGGCGCTGGAGCGGGCAGTATTACTCTGCGGCTCTAGGCTGAAACTACTGGAAATCAAAACTGTTGAAGATGCCCGCAACACCGGGGAACAGCAGATTCCACTGCTGGCATTCTCGCACCTTGCGGAGGCCGATATCGTCTACGGTATGCCGTCAAAAGCCGCCGGTGACGCGGTTTATCGCTATATCTGCTGCGCAGCGCACCTCTGTCTTGATGGTCAGGCATCTGCCATGGTGACCGCCCCGATAAGCAAAGAAGCCATGCATCAGGCAGGTCACGATTACCCCGGTCATACAGAACTGCTGGCTGAATTATGCGGCACGGACAATTTCGTCATGATGCTGGCGGGGGATGTTTTAAGGGTAAGTCTGGTGACGATCCACGAAGCTCTGGCCGATGTTCCGCGCCTTATCACCTTCGAACAGGTGTTGAAAACGATCCGTATCACTGCGGAAGGGGTCGCGCGACTGACCGGAAAGAGGGCGCCAAAACTGGCGGTACTCGCCCTCAATCCGCACTGCGGCGAAGCCGGAAAGTTCGGTACCGAGGAGACGGAGATAATTGAGCCGGCCGTCAAAGCTGCCAGACAGGCATGGCTTGACGTCGAGGGGCCGTTATCAGCCGACACCCTCTTCCACTTTGCCCAACAAGGCGCTTATGACTGCGTTGTGGCTATGTACCATGATCAGGGGCTGATTCCGCTCAAGATGCTGCACTTCTATGATGGTGTAAATATAACCCTCGGCTTGCCGATCATCCGCACCTCAGTCGATCACGGCACCGCCTATAATCTGGCAGGCAGCGGCAAAGCTTCTGAGAAGAGCCTCCTTGCGGCAATCAGGATGGCAGTTGACATGGTGCTATAAGTTTACCTGGGACAAACTTTCATGAATGATCAGCTTTTCGTCCAACAGACAATAGGCAAAATCAGATTTGCCAGTAGATACCGTGGCAGATTATTAAAACCATTACTGCTTAATCCGTTACTAGAAATGGTCTCCTGCGTAAACTTGATAGACACGACACCCGAACACTCACTGTTAGCCACAGTAGGTGAGCAACTTGCCAGATTGCTGGATCAGCATTTTTTACTTACCGCACTGGCTCGCTATTTTGACAAACAGCAGAAACTTTCAGAGCCTTACAGCAAACTCATGGAGGGACTGTTTAAAAGTAGCCGTACTGATCGGGAGGCTTTAGAGCAACTGCTTGGCGATAATAGTTCTTTGCGGCAGGCTATTGACAATGAAATCCGCTGTTTTACTGCTACCGTTACACTGACGACAGAACGGATTGCCAAAGATCTGTCAAGCATATACACAGATTTTATGCCTGTCTGGCCTGTTGAAACAGTTGAACCCAAAGGCGTTCTTCATTTACAGATGGCTGGACAATTTCCGTTTAACGGCGGGCAGCGCATAGCCATAATTACCCTGGATAATCAGCAAAAGATAGTTTACAAACCGCGCGATATTCGCATCGAAGCATGCTTGGTTGGTCATCAGGCAAGTAACCAACCAAGTTTCATCGAATTAATAAATAATTTACTCAGTAAAACGTTAGGCAAGGATTTCGTACCACTGCCAACCTACCAATTTTTGCCCTGCCGAGATACACAAGGTCACTATGGCTATACAGAATATTTACGCTGTGCAACCGAAGCAGATGTTTGTTTAAGTCATGACGAGGCAAAAAACCTGCACCAACAGTTAGGGTGTTTGACCGCAGTCAGTTTAGTGTTGGGTTTATATGATTTAGTACCGAGCAATGTCAGAATCAGCCATAAATTGCCTTATCTGACTGATGTGGATGTCGCCCTTGATCCTGGCGTATTAAATACCTTCCTGAAAGAGCTGGATGATCCTGACTCGCTGATACTTCCACCCCTCTCTTTACAAAGAACACTGTTGAATTATTTCTGGCTGCATGGCAAGCATTATGTCAAACCAACCAGTTTATATGTGGTTAAACAGGGGGAGCTAATCAGAAATCCACGCATTAAACCGGGAATAAATAAGCTATTGGAAGTTGCAGCAGAAAACATGCTGATTGTTCAAGGAAAAGGCAGTAATCGCAATCTGGATAAAAACAGCACCCCAAAAAATGTACATACCCTGTATGCAGATGAAGTAAAACAAGGCTTTGAACATGTTTTTCTGGCATTGCGCACACAACCTGAAGCTATTAGTCAACTCAACTCATTTTTCGATACTTTAACCGGGTTACCTGTTCGTTACGGAACGTATTTTGTTTTATCGCCGATCTTGCAGAATATCTATTTAGAATACCTGCACGATTATCCTGATCCTGAACAGTTAAGCACTAAAATCATGCATGAAATAACTCTATCCCTGCAAGACAATAAAAAAATCATCAGGAAGGCTGTCCTGAAAGAGGAACATCTTCAACTCTTGCAACAACCTGTTTTTGACAGTCTATTTAACGGTGATTATTTTTATATCACCAAAAACCTTGGAGAAGGCAATATCTATCATCGTAACAAAGTTTTCATGACAGATGTTCATACTACTAAAGCAAGCAGTGATATGTTTTTACGCCCCTGTTCCTTGCAAATTGCCAAAAAGATTGCAGGCAAATTGTGCGATCCAACCAGTGAACTGGCCATCCGAAAATATGCTGAAATATATGGGCAATTTATACAATCCTTGGCCATGCCTACAGTACCACCACGTTATGCCGCTAGAAAATTTGCCGAAGAGATTGGTGAGACATTGGCTTCTCAGTTGGGTTACATACCATAACTTTAAGGATAAATACCATGTACAAAAAACTCTGTATTAATCTGTTACTGTTTATTTTATTAGCAACTACAGTTCAGGCCAAATCTGAGAGTGATAGTTTGGATAAGGTTTACTTGCTTGATCCATTTAGGATTTTTTATACCGTAAACGCTGAGCATTCACTGCCTGTTGATAATCAGAAAGACCAGAACAAAAATTCTATCCCTGATTATGTTGAAAATACTGCTCTTAAATTATCTGCAGCCAATATTTTGTATACCGAAACTTTTGGACTGACCAATCCCTTAAATAATAAGCGTTATCAGGGGAAAGCCAGATTTATTGATGTTCATCTGTTAAATATTGAAGGGAGAGGGACAGCCGGTGATGAAGTGGTTAGATACAGGTATCAGATGCTTAAAGATAAATCTGACAGAGTACTTGTGATAAAACTTTCAAACAACTTACGTGCAGAAAGCAAAACACCTCAGCATGAAATGTTTCACCTCTTTCAAAACGGTTACACTATGTTTAAAAATCGCTGGTATACCGAAGGTACTGCGCGGTGGTCGGATTATGCTTTCAAAAAAGGCGTTGGCAACGACCAACCTTTGCCGACCAGTTCTGAAGCATTATCGGCACTGGTCAAGCAAGATTATGGGGCATCGGTATTCTGGAACCGTTTGACTTATCTGTGTGACCGCAATGCCGGTCAGTTTGCGCTGCCTAAACTCCCGCAACAGCAGATTACTTCGTATCCCACTCCGTTTGAAGATAATACCGTGCATGGCTATGGCTTTATCAAGAGTCTGTTGGAAAATTTACAGTATCAAAGTGACAAAGTATCAAAGGAACGTGGTTATACCGCTTACAATTGGGATGAAGATGATCAAAAATATAATGCCAATAACCATGTGCCCATTTTTTGTGCGATAAAACAGGCAATAACTAAAACATGTGGAGCAGAACAACTTAAAACCGCTGAAATGTCTCGTTTTTTATCTGCCTTAGAACTTTATACTCAAAAGAGATGTGATTAGTTGTTAGAAACTGTGAGGTTGAGTTGATGAATCCTGACGCTATAATTTTATCCGCTGATGAGTTAGCCGAGGTAACAGGCGGAACATGGTCTTCAACATCTGATATTCCAGAGTTTTTGCGGATTAGCCTTAACTATAAAGATATACAGCCGGGCGACCTGCTGATTACCACAAACCGAGATCAGTGGCATACTTCGCAGAGTTTCAGTGAGAATAGTCGGGTATTAGATAAAGTTGTAGAAGTTGGCATGGCAGCGGTAGTGCGTAAAGAGTTTGTATATGAAGGAGCAGGTTTATTAAGAGTAGAAGATAGCTATTCAGCATTTAAAGCTATTGCAAACGCAGTGCGGGACAGATCAACAGCAAAACGTATCTTGGTTACCGGCACTGAAGGGAAAACAGGTTTTAAAATTCTGTTCGCTCATCTTACCTCTGATCAGCTATCACTTAATACCAAGTTAGACAGCAAAAACATGGGGATAGGTATCCGTCTTGTGCTTGCAAATACCAAACTACATCATCAAATATCTCTTATTGAAGTTGCCGTGCCGCTACTTAAACATGGGATAAAACGCTCTCAAATAGTCAAGCCCCATCTCTGCGTAATTACAGAGATAGGTTATGAGCATCTGGCTACGCATGGCAGCGTTGAAAATCTGATAGCCGCCAAAGCCTCCGTGGTTAAAGGGTTACAATACGGTGGATGCTGTGTAGTAAAATCAGATTCACGCTATTATCAGAAATTACGTGCTGAAATTTTAAAGTACGGTGATATTCCAATCTTTACCTTTGGGGATAATGCCGATGATTATGCACAACTGCTTTATGCAGATTTTGATAGTGAGCTTTTGGGGTGGCGGGTAAATGTGCGTATATCGACAGAACAGTACCATTTTTTTCTGCCAGCAATAGAAGAGCATGCGCCGCTCAGCACTGTTGGAGTGTTAGCGGCAATCAGCCTTGCCGGTCTTGACGTCTCTGCAGCGCTGAAGCGTTTTGAAAGTTATCAACCATTTCAAACATCAGGTAGACTTTACGAACTGCCCCTTACTGGCGGAACTTATACGATTTATGATCAGAGTTTTCGTAGTTCAGTGCTGGGGATCGTTGATTTTTTTAAGGTAGCTAAGCGGCTAAAGCCACGCAATGGCGGGCATAAAATTCTGGTGTTAGGTCCAGTCTATGATGAAAATGAGTACGGTTCTATCATTTGGGAACTTATTCCCCCCTCGTATCTACGCGATCTTATTGAACAGGCAAAGTTTGATAAGATTTTCACAATCGGCAATGCTGAGGATTTTAAAGGGTGTTTGCAGGGTTTGACTTCGCCTCATAGACATTATCTTCACCCCAAAGAGGTTGTACAGCCTTTAACAGATATTTTAAAGGCTAATGATCTGTTAATGATCAAAGGCGATAAAATTGACGAAATGACACTTGTTTCCAAATTGTTACGTGAGCAGGCAGAGTCAATCTGATCAGCGCAACTTTGCCCGGTAGAGTTTGTTTTTGGCCACCGGCCTGAAGGCATTTTTTACGAAATTAAGCCCCTCACGCCCGACATCTGAAGAATCATTGAAAAATGGGATATGCTGGTTAGCTTTCATAAACTCCTTGCGTTGCAGATAACCCAAGCTTTCAATAGAATGATCCGAAACACCTAAAGATAAACTTCCAAAAGTTGATGTTATTTTACCTCCAAAGGTAAAAGCGCGAATATGACCATCAATTACAATAACCTGACTTTTTAATATCTCTTCATCAAACTCTGCCGCAGATTTAAGAATACTCTTTGCATAGTTATAACCACCTGTTTTTATTCCCTTTTCGTTCTCAAGGCTGTTTCGCCAGCTATCAAGTAAACGGATGCATTCGTCTTCATCTATTGATTGGTAGCCACGAATTTCAATATTTGGCAATTTGACAAGATAATTAATTTGTTTTCTCAGTCGCACAAACTGTTTTCCGGCAGATGCTTCTACCAATTTGGTATCGTAAATAAATTCCTCTTCCACAAATCTGAGACTATAACCTGACTGAATTAAATCACTATACTGTGCCTCTTCTATCCACAATATTTTACAGATGCTATCACTATTAAACTGTCGCAACCGATCTTCAGCATGCCTGAGTGCACTTAACTTAAATGGGAACGGCGGTAAATAGAGCCGTAAGTTGAACTCATCTTCGCTTTTTCGCAACAGATAGAGGCATATTGAACTGTCAATCTGTTCCCATAACAAGGTCTGTTTCTGACCTTTTGAAAAGCAGTATAAAAAAGGGAAAAAATACAACCATGAACTCTGTTTACCAGCCTCTGTTGCCTCCAGAAACCTAAATTGATCAGCAGGTTTAAGAATATTCAGATCATGAAGTTTTTCAGGTATTTTTATTTCGGGTGCTTGTTTCACCGGATAATCTGTTTTCATATATCGACCTGGAAGTTGGAGTATGGCTCTCATCCGGTGCAAATTGTTACTGGGGTCATTCATCATCCTTCAGTATCCCGACAACCTCGGCTGACTCCAGGCTTTCCAGGATAATTCCAGTTGGCAGCTCCACCAGCATCCGTGCCGCGTAACGATACTTCACGCCACGCTCAACGCCAATGTCAACAAACTCGTTAGCTGTCAGCGGCAAGCTGTTAAGAGGTTGGAATGATCTGGCGCCTGCAACAGGAGAGCGGTAGAGGTTGTAGCCGAGCAAGCGTCCGTACAGTGGCGACTGCACGGCGAACTGTAGTCGTATTTCGGTTGGCAATGACTCGATTTTCAGATCAGGCCCGGAAATCGGCGGACTAATACGAACATCGGAAATTGCCGCCGGAACACCTTCAATTCCATCTACGGTAAACGGCACGATTCGGTACGAGTAGGAGTTGCCCGCTTTCACATCACCATCAAGCAAGATGAGCCGGTTTCCAGAGCGCTCTGTATCGGTCGGCAGGTGATCAAGATTCAGTGTCTGCAGCAGCAGATAATCTGCCAGACATGAACGGCAGAGATCTTTTTGACCGGCTTCCGATGCCATCCTGCTTATTTTCGCACCTGCAACCCCCTTAACCGGTCGTCCGGACATATCCTTGTCAGGCAGAACAAACTGCAATTTCACGACAGAACCACTCTGCCGTCCGGAGACCGCCGCAGGTGGGGCTGGAACAAGCATGTCAGGATAGATCAACGCTCCTTTCCTGCCGCAGGCCGCTGATAGAAGCGCAAAGCAGATAAACAGAGCCGTGCGTCCTGCTCCATTCATTTTTTATTCTCGACAGGGAGTACCGCATCAAGACGTATTTCGAACTGCCCGCCAGCAGTTGAAAAACGAACTTTATTCGTCTGGATGTCGATGATTGTGGCTCCGGAAACGACTGCACCCTCCTTGAGAAGAAAACCGTTGATAACAGCTCTCCTGCCGCTCCGCTCATCCTGCCAGGCAATGCCGGAGAGCTTGATATCAGCAGGAGCCGGGACGGTCTGAACCGGTTGTTTCTGATTAACAGGTTGGGGCATGGCCGGTGCGGCGGATCGCCTGGCTCTGCTACTTCGAGCTGGAGGAGGAGTTGGTGGAGAAGCGTCGTTATCTTCATTGGCGGCACTGTTATCTTGAGGGGCTGGGGCTGCAGGCGTGGTGGCTACGGGTGGTGCAACGGCCGGAGTCGCAGTCTGAACCGGAGTCGGAGCTGGCGGTATAACAACCGGCGGAGCTGGCACCACTGGAGGGGGGGGGGCGACCGGAGGAGCCACTTTAGGAGCCACTTGCGGGGGCGCAGAAACTGTTTTTTTGCTGTTCTTTCCATGAAGAACAAACCAGGTGCCGCCACCGGCAAGAAGGGAAGCCACAACGACAAGTGCGGCAATTTTCCGGAATCCGGCACCGCCCCCCCCCTGCTTCGGTTCCTGAAACAGATCGCCTGCAATACTAACTCTACCGTCCGATAGTTTTTTACTTTTTTCGTGCTCGATTTTTTTCAGGGCATCAAGAATATAACTCATATAAGTCAGGTCACTTTCCGGTAAACAGCCAGCGTAAAATATTATGCCATAACCCTTCGCTATCATTGCTCTGCTGAAGCTCCAGGATAATCTCTGTTGCCATGGATGATGAAATAGTGCGAGCTTCACGAGTCCATGCTAAAACAAGCGCCTGTTCGCAGGCGACGTTTATTAATCGCGGGATACCGCGAGAAAAACGGTATATTTTTTTGATCGCAGCGGGTGAGAAGATATCCGGAATCCGACTGCCGGCGATTTTGACCCGGTGATTAATGTACTGTGACACGTCATCAACCTTCATCGCTGTAAGACGACAGCGTACGGTTATACGCTGGTTAAGCTGGCGCAGATCGTGCCGCTTGAGGACGGCGTCCAGTTCCGGTTGACCGGCCAGAATGATCTGAATCAACTTGTCGCGTTCGGTTTCGAGGTTGGAAATCATCCGCACCTGTTCTAAAACCTCCGGCTCCAGATTCTGCGCTTCATCAATAACAAGCAGTACCGTTCTTCCGGCACTATTCTGGTCGATCAGAAAGGTGTTAAGTGCATCAAGGCAGCCAACGCGGGTCTGTTCTGCGGCTTCAATGGCAAACTCCCGGCAGATACTGGTGAGAAGCTGTTCGGCTGAGACGCAGGAGTTAAAGATGAGAGCGCTTCTGTATTTTTCCGGATCGAGTTGTGTCAGCAGGGTGCGGAGCAGCGTTGTCTTGCCGGTGCCGACTTCGCCAGTCAGGGCGATGAAACCGGCATGACTGTCAACGCCATAGAGAAGTCGGGCATACGCCTCACGGTGAATCCTGCTCAGAAAAATAAAATGAGGATTCGGGGTAACCGTAAACGGTTTTTCTTTAAAACCGAAGAAATCGCAATACATCGTAATTTCAGTTCCCTGACCGCACGTTCTGAATTTCACTCCACACGCGCTCGCGCGCAGTGCCACCCTGGATATTACGGGCATTGACACTGGCTTCGACCGTAATACATTCAAAAATATCGCTGTCGATCTTAGCCGAGAAAAGGTGCCATTCGGTCAGCGACAACCCGGTAATCTCCATCCCATTTTCCACACAATACGCAACAGCCTTGCCAACCACCTCATGAGCATCACGGAACGGCAGCCCCTTGCGTACCAAGTAATCGGCGACATCGGTGGCGGTCGAAAAGCCCTGCCCTGCCGCTTTACGCATAGCGCCGACGTTAACCCGCATCTCGCGAATCATTTCGGCGAAAATCTTGAGACTCCCCTTGACCGTATCTATAGTATCAAAAAGAGGCTCTTTATCTTCCTGCATATCCTTATTGTAGGCAAGCGGTAGCCCCTTCATGGTCGTAAGAAGCGCCATCAGATTGCCGTATACCCGGCCGGTCTTGCCGCGCACCAGTTCCGGCACATCGGGATTCTTCTTCTGCGGCATGATTGATGAGCCGGTACAAAAACCGTCCGACAATTCGATAAATTGAAATGCTGCAGTTGACCAGAGAATCAACTCCTCGGAAAAACGGGAGAGATGCATCATCAAAATGGAGGCGTCGGCAAGGAACTCCAGGGCAAAATCACGGTCGGAAACAGAGTCGAGCGAGTTGCGGGTAATGGCGTGAAACTTCAGTTGCTCCGCAACATATTCACGGTCAACCGGAAAGGTCGTACCGGCCAGAGCTCCGGCTCCGAGCGGAAGGACGTCAACCCGTTTGAAGCAATCCTCAAGACGCTCCTTGTCACGCTTGAACATCTCAACATATGCCATCAGATGATGCGCAAACAGAATTGGCTGCGCGCTCTGAAGATGGGTAAATCCAGGCATAAGAGTGTCAATATTATCTTCCGCCTGGGTCAGCAGGGCATCAATCAGCAGGTCAATATATGTGGTGATTTCAATAATTTCATCCCGCAGGTAGAGCCGGATATCGAGCGCCACCTGGTCATTACGCGAACGTCCGGTGTGCAGCCGTTTGCCCGCCTCGCCAATTGCGGCAGAGAGACGCGCCTCGATGTTCATGTGGATATCTTCGAGGCTGATGGAAAAATCAAATTTTCCCGCCTCAATCTTCTCAAGAATGGCCTGCAGACCATGAACGATCTGCTCAACATCTTCAAGCGGAATGATGCCCTGCTTGCCCAGCATACGAGCGTGAGCAACGGAACCCCGGATATCCTGATGATAGAGGCGTTTGTCATATTGGATGGAAGCGGTGAACTCCTCGACAAATTTATCGGTGGGCTGGGTAAAACGTCCCCCCCAGAGCTTATCTTTGGGCATGATGTACTGTTCCTTCTAACAGGTTTTTAAATTGAGGGGCGCAGTATACGTTAAAACGAGGCAAAAACAAACCATGAGTTTTTGAATTCATCGCTGCCAACACACTTTAATGCAGCCGCACCGAAACCATCCGGGATGCACCCGGTTCTTCCATGGTAATGCCATAGAGGGTGTCGGCTACCTGCATGGTGGCCTTATTGTGGGTAATGATGATGAATTGCGAAATGGCGCTCATCTCCCTGACCATCTCGTTAAAACGGCCGATATTGGCATCATCAAGCGGCGCATCGACCTCGTCCAGCAGGCAGAAGGGGGTCGGTTTAATCAGAAAGATCGAGAAGATCAGTGCCACTGCGGTCAGCGCTTTCTCGCCTCCTGAGAGCAGCGTCACATTTTGCAGTTTCTTGCCGGGTGGCTGTACGATGATATCGATGCCGGTCTCAAGCAGGTCCTCTTCGTCGGTCAGGTGCAGCTCGGCGCGACCGCCGCAGAAAAGGCGTGGAAACACCTCCTGAAACTTTGAGTTGACGAGGTTGAAGGTCTCCTGAAAACGCTGGCGGGTGGTGCGATTGATACGCTGGATCGCCTGCTGCAGGCTGCGCAGCGACTCTTCAAGGTCATCTTTCTGACCGTTCAGAAATGCGTGGCGTTCTTCCATGCCGGCGCACTCCTCAATCGCCATCAGGTTCACCTCACCCATATCATCGAGAAGCCGCTGTAGTTCAACCTGACGTGACCGGCGGGAAGCTTCGTCAAACTCGACAGCTTCGAGTTTTGCCACGGCATCAGCCATGGTGATGCGACTCCGCTCTTGGAGAGTTTGCTCCAGATGCTCCGCCTGCATCGACAGCGTCGAAAAACGGAGGTTAAGCTCCGCCTGGCTTTGCCGGACGGCATCACTCTCTTCGCGAACGCTCTTCAGGTGTGCCTCAATCAGAGCCAGTGCGCTCCCCGCCTCCTCAAAGCGATTCCGCTTCAATGCCAGCCGCTCTTCCGCTCTAACCTGCTCGCGAACCAGCAGTTCCAGTCGCTCCGTAGCGCTGCTGATTTCTTCCTGGAGCCTCACCCTGGCAGTTTCTCCTGATTCCAGTTCCAGCCGGTCGTCTGCCATGCGCCGACTCATCTCTTCCGTACGTTTCTCCAGATCTGCCAAGGCACGCAGCGCGGCATCATGCTGCTCTTTGACCGTGGCGGTCTGTACCCGAATGGCGGTCACCTTTTCGCGTACTATCGCAAGCTGCGAGCGGCGAGAGTCGAGCTCCCCTTTCAGCCGGGTTGTTTCTTCCTCCAGCGTCTTTGAGGCATCGCCAGCCAGAGCCATCTGCTCCCCAGCCAGTTTTTGTTCCGCTTCCAGAGATAACTGCTCCTCTCTAAGATTTTCAGCTTCCAGCGTCTGAATTTCCAGCCGCTCAGCAATACGGCCCTGTTCATCAACGGACTGCTGGCGATCCTTCAGCAAGCCGGCCAGTTTCAACTCGGCCTGATGAAGCTTGACACCGCCGATTTTAAGACCTTCTGCCACATCCTGACTCTGACGTCGCAGGTCATCCCGCTCTTTACCGAGTATCGCCGTCTCCTCTTCCAGCCGGAAGACTGACAGTTCCAGTTCCCTGATTTCCCGTTTCTTATGGATCAGCCCATTGTCAATATGATCACCAGAACCACCACTGACGATTCCTCCGTGGGCGACCATATCGCCGGCAGGGGTGACAAACTTCAGATCCGGAGACTGACGAGCCAGGGTAAGCGCCACAGTCAAGTCGTCAACCAGCATGACAGGAGCCAGCAAATTCAAGATCAAGTCGGCAAACGGACCGGTCACCTCAATCTGGGCCGCCAGCGAAGTTGCTCCGAGAACCGGTTGCGATGGCTTGGCCGTTACTTCCAGCGGCAGGGCGATTCCGGCTCGCCCCCCCTTGTGCGTTTTGAGAAACTCCAGCGCCTCGACAGCATCTTGGTCGTCAGAGCAGAGCAGACACTGCAGTCGTTCTGCCAGTACCGATTCGAGCGCAGCCTCCAGTTCGGCCGGGGCTTGAATGGCATCAGCCAGCACACCACTGAAACAGGGGCGGAAGCCGCTATCCTTCATCAACGAGCGGGTACCCTGACCAAAACCGGCGAACTGGGCTTCCAGCTCTTTCAGAGAGTGGAGGCGGGAGGAGCTGCGGTTCAATTCGTCACGGCGGGACTGCCACGATTTTTCAACTTCGGGAAACCGCCGTTTAAGGTCGTCCTCATGGCCACGGAGGGTTGACAACTCAGCCTTCACGGTCTCCTGCTCCAGTTGACCAGCGGTGATTTCATGCTCCAGTGCCTCTGCCCGCTGGCGCAACTGCTCGCGCCGTTCCAGCAGAAGCATGGCTTCGCGGGCGTGGCGATCGGATCTCTCACGAACCTGTAGCAGCCGCTTCTGGGCATTCTCAAAGCGACTCTTGAACTGTGAGGATTCTGACAGAGCGGTAAAAAGCTCACGACGGCGGTTCTCAAGATTACGATTCAGCTCTTCCTCGGCGCGCTGATGCCCGCCCAGAGCCTCTTCATACTTCTCAAGCTCCACCTGCATGTCTGCAGCATCGACGCTCCCGCTGTCCCGGCGCACTTCAAGCAATTGACGCTGATCATCGCACTCCTTCAGCCGTTTATCCAACTCGGCGGATTCAGCGGTCAGCTTAGCCTGTCTGGCATCAAGCCCGGCAAGCTCCTTGCGCTGGAACTCCAAGCCGTTGCCGGTCGTGCTGAATTCACTCCTGACGCGAAATATCTCCTCTTGTGCCGTCATCATCAGCTTTTCAGCTTCCAGCAGTGCCACTCGGGCTTCTTCAGCCCGTGATTCTCCCACCGAAGAGGAGGCAAATACCGCACGGATACGTTCGTTTAGAGAGGCGAGTTCACGCTCCGCCACACCCCGCTGCCGCACTGTTTCACAATATTCACGCGCCGAAAAGAGCAGCTCGATTTCACGTAGCTCATCGCGTATCTCGCGAAATTTCTCAGCTTTTTTTGCCTGACGCTGCAGAGAAGCCAACTGTCGGCGGATTTCACCCAAAACATCTACCAGACGAGCCAGATTTTGACGAGTTCCCTCAATTTTTTTAAGTGCGAGCTGCTTGCGAGATTTGAATTTAGTTACCCCGGCGGCTTCCTCGATCAGAAAACGGCGCTCCTCCGGGCGTGAATGAAGAATCTGTCCGATCTTCCCCTGTTCGATAATCGAATAGGCGCGGGTGCCGACGCCGGTATCCATAAAGAGTTCAGTTATATCAAGCAGACGACAGGGGGTTTTATTGATCAGGTAATCGCTGTCGCCATCACGGTAGAGACGGCGGGTAAGCTGTATTTCGGCATAATCAAGATACTTGGCCGGAGCACGGCCATCCTCGGTGGAAAAGATCAGCGACACCTCGGCAACCCCCAGCGGCTTACGGGTTTCACTGCCAACAAAAATGACATCTTCCATCGCCTTGCCGCGCAGGTTTTTGGCAGACTGCTCCCCCATGCACCAGCGAATGGCGTCAACAATGTTTGACTTGCCACAGCCGTTCGGACCGACCACGCCGGTAACCCCCTGCTGGAAGTCAAGCACAACCTTGTCGGCAAAGGATTTGAATCCGGCAATTTCGAGGCGTTTGATTTTCATAGTAGTATTGAGTTATCTAACATATTGTATTTCTGCATTACTTATTGACTGGCGTACTATAGAATGTTACTAATTATTTTCCAAGTCTGTTACTATGGAGTTACTAAAAAAGTTACTACGGAGGCACTATGCCGAAACTGAAACTGACCAAAGACAACATGTCGCAAATCGTCAAACCCGAATCAGGCCAGGCGGATTATTACGACACCAGCCTGCATGGTTTCGGCTGCCGCGCCACCAGGAATAACTTGACCTTTTTCGTATACGCCACGCAACGCGGTACCGGCAAAAAAAAGATGATCCCTATCGGCTGCTATGGAACGTTTACGCCTGACAAGGCCAGAACAATTGCAAAGGACTACCTGCAACGCCTTGACAAGGGAGAGAACCCACATCCAAAAGCACAACCTAAAATTGAAACAATAACCATTCAAGACCTCTATCGTCAATACATTTCAGGTAAGAAGACACCACTAGCAGCAAGCTCGGTGTACCAGTACGATTCATGGATGAAAAACCATTTCAAGGACTGGCTGTTACTACCGGCTGTTACTATCACCGGAAGCATGGTACTTGATCGGCTGGCATTGATGGAGAAAAACAACGGCATGACTCAGGCAGCAAGCTCGATCAAATTGTTGCGCGGCCTGTATAGACTAGGAATGGCTCTTTATCCTGGCACAATCACACATAATCCGGTTGAAGCGGTTAGAGAGGTACGCGGCAGAGAGTGGGCACCACGCAAGCGTCGCATGACTTACCTCGATCCAAACGACTTGCCGGCATGGTTCAACGCGGTAAATGAATATGGCAACCCCAAAGGCCGCGACTATATGCTGCTGTTACTCTACACCGGACTGCGCAAGATGGAGGCGGCACGGCTGAAATGGTCAGATATCGATTTCAAGGCAAAGACATTTACATTTATTCCGGAAAAGAAACGGGGCGAAAAGCCCGAAGACGACATCGTGACCATGCCGCTGTCAGTACAGGCATACCGGCTGTTACTACAGCGAAAGGCGCAGGGATGGGAAAACGCCTACATCTTTCCCGGCAAACACCCTTCACCGTACCTGTCGAATCCTGACAACTACAAGCGGGATATCATCCAGGCCACCGCCGTTAAGTTTTGCTTTCACGATCTGAGACGTACCTTTATTACCATTGCCGAATCACTGGACATCCCGCACTATGCCTTGAAAGCCCTGCTTAACCACAGCATGGGAAACGACGTCACAGGCGGATATATTTGCATGAGCACAGAGCGCTTACGGGAGCCAATGCAAAAGATTGCCGATCGGATTACGGAACTGGCAACCGTAAAGTTAACTATTGAGAACCAAGGCCAACAGGCAGCTTGATACAACATAGATTGCTGTTTGCCTATCAATAGAATCAAAAACGTTGAAGTTTTTTGAGTTATCCACAGACTTTGCCTTTGTAACTTACTGATTTTGCGTTGCCAAACCTATCACGCATAAACCTACCTTTAGACCGTGGCCTATTGATAAGAACTTAAATTTTCCATCTTGCTAAATGATAGCACATACGCTATCATTCAAGCCATGGGAAAAGACTCTGTCAACTTTGATTGCCCCGGCAGCATAACCTTCAATGACTTGCTGAAACTTTGCCGAAGCTGTTTCGGCGAACCGAGAATTGCCGGAAGTCACCACATATTCAAAACACCATGGCCAGGTGATCCGCGTGTTAATCTGCAACGTGACGGCAAAATGGCAAAACCGTATCAGGTGACACAGGTCAAGAAGGCAATTGAAAAACTGGAGAAACATCATGAAGTATGAGGTAAAAAAATACACCTACCGTATTGAATGGTCAGAACAAGACCAGGCGCACCTTGCCCGGTGCCTTGAATTTCCTTCACTGGTTACACATGGGAAAACGCCGGAAAAGGCCCTGAAGGAAATAGAGCTGGTTGTATCTGAGTCAATCAAGTGGATTGAGGACGAAAAAGGAACCGTTCCGGAACCGCTGGGAGTAAGGAACTACAAAGGCAACATATCGCTTAGAGTGCCGCCTGACCTACACCGCACCCTTGCCATACTGTCAGCAGAGCAAGGCGTGTCAATCAATCAGCTGGTATTATCCAGGTTGTAACGCCCATACCCCGCTACCACAAAAGGCGACCTATCCCAGGCCGCTTTTTTTACCTTAAAATATTATACGTCATAATTACGGCGTATAATAATATCAAATTTTTTTATCTTGCTGTTCAGGATCAGATAAAATATCAATCCCCATTTCCTTTAATTCGCCTACGATTTGCCCCTGCCGCAATGTCAAATCTTTAAGCACCTCTTCCTGGTTTTCGACAAGCCGCGCATCAACCAAGGTTGAACCAATCTTGTGAAGGTGGTCTATAATTTTTTCATTGCTCTTGAGCTCATTCATCATCATCTTGCGTCGGACTTCAAATTCCATGTGCAGCTCATTAATCCCGCCTCTCAATTCATGTTTTGACATTTTGAAATATTCAGACAGCTTATCAAGGTCCGACTCAGTCGGAATACCATCTCGATTTGAATACAACTGAATTTTTTCAGGTGAAACACCGGTCGCCTTAGAAAGAACTTCAATCCCAAGCTTTTCAAGCGCTTCACCAATTAGCCCCGCCACTATTGCCGGAGTATTGTCGATCTCTCCCCGCAGATACGCAACAGACACCCCAAAATAATCAGCAAGCTTTTGAAGCGTTTCCAGCGTTGGCTTGCTGTTGCCCTTTAAATACCGCTGAATGCCCAATAACGGTACGTTAGCTTCCCTTGATACAGCACGCTGCCCCTTAGTTCTTACAGCCTCTTCCAAAAGTTCAATAACCCTCGGATATGTAACTCCGCTACCCAGCCCCATATATGCAAACCACCTTAGATAAAAATACTTGACAACACTGTAGTCAACATATAGCATTACCCGCAACTGACTACACTGTAGTCGGTCGTCTTCTTAAGTTTTCGCAATTCTACCACTCAATACGACCATCCGCAATAATTACGGCGGATAATATTAGAAAGGAGCCTGTATGCCCAAACCCCACAACCCAGGAAACGTAACAAGGCCAGAAGAGCCAGCATCAAGCCCGCTAGACAATGGCGACCGCTTACTAAGCGTCAAACAAGTGTCAGAAATAACCGGCTTGGCGGTTGGAACTTTGAACCGCGCACGCCAGACGGGATCTGACGCCCCCCCGTTTTGTAAGATCGGGAAGGCATGCAGATATCGTTCATCCAGTGTGCAATCCTGGATAGGTAGCAAAACGGAATTTTCCAGCACATCCGCCTACCAGCAAGCAGCGGGATGAGCGACACAGCAAAAGACAAGGCACATCGCCGCCGCCTGGATGCAATAATCACCTTCACTGGCGCGGTTCAAAACGGCGCGGCAAAATGTGCGTCAGAAAAATCATTGTACCCGAAAAAGGAGAAACCACCATGCCCTTTACCACCGAAACCGAAACCACAACCATCATCCCTGGCACGCTAACACTGGCGGCAGCAATTGCCTTGTGCATGCCAGATCATGAAGAAGCCACGGCAATACTTTTTTGCCATCTATTCAACCCTGTCCCGCCAGCACCAACAGCGGAAAACATAAACAGGGCACACGCAACCGCTTGTAAAAACGCCGCTGATTCCAGAGCAGACAACGAAAATGACAAAGCGGTCAAATGGACAAGAATGGCTGATTTTTTGGCCTACGAATTGTGCCGCCGCTATCCGGAACTGGTCAACCAAATCACAGATCCTTCTACGCGCTGTTTTGCAAGTATAGAAGCCAAGGTACACCCCGGCCCAGAAGATACCGTTGGAATATTGTATGACCTCTTATACAAAGGTTGCCCTCCGCTTTACATACCAAAGCGTCTCTTGCAACAACACGAAGAACTCCGGGCACAGATTGAGACTTCCAGGAAGGAACTTTCCCTATCGGTCTCAGTCGATCATATCGACAAATACGAGAAGAAGATACTGCAGTTTCAGCATCTTAAAGAAAAGCTAGCCGAATACCCGCTTACAGCGAATGCACTCGGAGCCAACCCGAACAACTAAATATCATAGGTGCAAAAAAATGGACTCACTACACAGCAAGGTTCCAGGACAAGCCACTTTTCCGACTCTTACCGCCGAATTTGGCTATCCCAGCATCACACACTTAAACCCTCGGCAGGAAAAGCTTTGTTGGGAATTTGTGTTAAACGGCAGCAACATTAAAAGCGCATATCTCAAAGCATATCCGGGATCGCAAGAACGTTCGGCAATATCAAACGGTTGCCGCCTACTAAAAACCGAGGCTGTCCAGCGACGGATAACCGAGATCAAGCGTGAGTTGTTGCAGCGATATGCTGTTGACGCTCAATCGGTTGTACGACTGCTGACAATGAGCATGAACGTTGACCGGCGATTATTCGTCAACGATGAAGGCAAACCGCTTGAGTTCCACGAGTTGGAGCCAGAAGCCGCCGCCATCACAGATATAGAAATAGTTTTTGACCGCCACGGAAACAAACACGCCAGACCGGTTGTAGTAGAGCGCATTAAGGCGGGAGTAGAGCTTGCCAAGATCATGGGTATCACCCGCGAAAAAATTGAAATTAGTGGAGATTTTAGCCGCTACACTGATGAGCAGCTTGATGCAGAGGAACAACGCCTTGAAGCGCAGATAGTCAAAGATAATCCTGAACGAATCAGACAGATACTTGAACAGTTAGAAAATTAAGGTTTCGCGAGCTAGCCGACCGGCGGCGAAAACGGCTCTACCCTGGAGCCGCTGCTCGCGATTAATATTTTTCGGGGCCGCAAAGGGAGCGGAGATGTCGCTACACGCAAAAGTACCAGACCACACAACAAACACCAAAATATTAGGCGGATACATTCTTGTTGCCCGCAAGATGTTTGATTCGGAACTGATGAACAAGCCGCCCCACTTCCTAAAGTTGTGGATATGGATCTTGTCGAAGGCATTTTGGAAGGATGGAGAGACCCTGAAGCGTGGTCAATTACTGACCAGCATTGACGAAATGCAGGATGTTGGCAGATATCAAGTAGGCGGAAGAATGGAAGGAAAATTGACAGTGGCAGAAGTCAGATCGGCATACGGTTATTTTCAAAAAACCGGGGCTATTCTTGTGTCGAAAAGCACACGTGGTATGGTGATTTCAGTTTGTAATTTCGATACTTACCAGACGCCGAGCAACTACGAACAACACAGCACCCCGAACAGCACACCGAACCGCACACCGAAACACACAGACAAAAACGCCTTACCTATTGAAAACGTTATCAAAAGTAATCACTTTGCCACCCCCGAACAGCACACCGAACAACACACCGAACAACAGCCCGAACAGCACGCCGAACAGCATTCGATAGATGAAGAAAGAAATAAGAATAAAAACTCTTGCACATCTCCTACGTCGAAGCGCCATCCTGCAGGCGATCATCAAACGTTTCTCGCGTGGTGGTCATACGCTTACGAAAGCACCCAGGGCAAACCCTATCTGACCTCCGGCAAGGACTTCAAGCCGGTTAAGGAACTACTGGCCGCCTATGGACTGAAACCGCTAGTCATAACCGCTTGCTGGTTTTTAACCTGTCAAGACACCTGGCTTGGCAGCAAAAGGGACATCACAATGTTCAAATCGCAGATAAACCGCCTCCCCGGCCCCAAGGGCAAGGAACACAACGCCGATGCTTACCGCGCAGCCGGGATCATACCACCTGAAGGCACCCTATTTGAAGATTGGCATTTTTGGCAACAGAACGAAGGACAGGATGTACTTGCCCTATGAACACGGACGAACAACGCCACATACCGCCGCAGTCAATCGAAGCCGAAATGTCCGTACTTGGAGCCGTGTTTGTAGACAATCACGCCATCACCGCCGCCCTGGAGACGATCACGGCAGATGACTTTTACTATGAACGCCATCGCAAGTTGTTCCGGGCCATGCAGGAACTTCACGAAGCGAAAAACCCGATTGACTTCATTACCACTACTGAAGCTTTGAAAACACGGGGAGAGCTGGAAGAAATCGGCGGCGCCGCCTATCTGTTGGGGTTAACGGATTACGTGCCGACCGCCGCAAACATGAGTAATTACGCCAGGATCATCAAGGAAAAGGCCGTTGCCCGAAAAACACTGACCGCCGCCCGCAACATGCAAGCCCGCATCCAGGACGGTCAAGCACCGGCAGAGGCAATTAACGAGGCCCGCCGCACCCTGGACGCATTGAGCAATGAGTCCGACGCCATTTGCGGCGTGAATTCCGATGAGCTGATTGATTTTAATGAGCGACACCGCCAGTACATCCGGCACATCAAACGGGTGGATGAATTTCGCTTCATCACCGGCTTACTGCCACTTGACAAGGCCTTGCGTGGAGTTCTACCCGGCGAAGTATTAACCATCGCCGCCTACTCCGGTACCTTCAAAAGCGCCCTTCTACAACATTTGCTGTTGAGATCGGCCAGGGCTACCAACCTCTTTTCACTTTTTTTCAGTCTTGAGATGCCAGCCGTTAAGCTGTTTGAGCGTGAGGCCAGCATGCAAAGCGGCGTGAACGGCTACACCATTGAACACCGATGGAAGCACGAGCCGACAAGCGCCAACGAAATTCACCGGCAGTGCCAGGAAGGCGGTTCACACCGCTTGATTATTTGTGAGCGCCCCCGCCTGACCGTTGAACAAATTTCCCGATATATCGACGCCACTCGCCGCAAATATGGCGAAATCGGCGTAGTGGGAATCGACTACCTCGGTTTAATGGCCGCACCGGGAAAGACACTCTTCGACCGCACCGACTACTTAGCGCCAGAACTAAAGAACTTGGCAAAATCAAAAAACGTACCACTTGTTTTACTTTCGCAAGTTAACCGCGATAGCGTGAAGCATAATCCAGAAATAGAGGCCCACAGTGCAAAGGGCGGAGGTGGTATCGAAGCTTCGGCTGATTTTATGCTTGGCTTATACCAGGACAAAGACGGGCCGTTGGTGTTGAAAATTCTTAAAAACCGAAACGGCATCGCCGGGGATTTGTTCGCCGTTAACATTGACAAACCCAGCCTACAATTTAGGGGCCTGGATAAATATCAACCACCTTCCACCCGCAGATCTGGCAACGGAATCGAAACCTGACATCAACCCAAAAGGAGGCAACATCATGACCATCCCCTTATCAAAGCGTAACTATTACTTGGAATCACCTGATTACACGCCTGACCCGGCTTTAGAACTGCAAATCGAATACACAAAACTTATAGCCGCCTACTACGCACTTGATGGAATTAGTGAGCGCATCGACGTTATCGGAAACCGAGAGTCAAATATCTTTCACGGAGCTTTACGAATTATTGAGGCCATCATACCGCGTATTGAAGAAATTCAGGAGGCTATCCCGCAATAATAACAACAAACACCACCGACACAATCCCGCTTACTGACACACCTTCCACAGGAGATGACACTGTGACCACCCAGATCGACATTTGTTTTGAACTCACGAAACAGTGGCTCAAAATTGAAACAGTAATGACCGCCCTGGATACTATTAGCCATTGTGGTGACGACACAATTAACGGTTCCATCTGGATACTGGAAGATATAGTCAATTGCCTGCAAGTTATTCATGGCAGGGTAGATCGAGGCATTTAAACATTTAGATCACAAGAAAAAACCCCAAAAAGGAGGCAACATCATGAACACAGAAGAATACCAGGAGGCTATCCCGCAATGATAACAACAAACACCACCGACACAATCCCGCATGATCAAAAACCCACGCCCAAGCAAGTAACAAAACTACCGTTTGATCTAACTATGCCGGGAGGCGCGAAAATCACAATGGAGGAACTCATCTTCCAATTATCCATACTCAAGTCTGCTCTCGGCAGGCATCTGGAGGAAGCTTCACATAACCGATTTCGTAACCCTTTAAGTTACCCCGAAGCACACGGACTCTATGACATTGCTTCATCTGCATATTACGCCCTTGCTGGAACGCTTTACGCGGATGATATCGCCAAAGATAATACTTTTGTCTAACCCAAAGGAGCCCACACAATGAGCCTTGACGCAAAATTTGAACTGAGAATCGACTGTAACCTGGTAATGGAAATCAGGGTGCATCCGAAAACCGCAGCTGATGCCGTTGCGGACATGCTAGAAGATGCCGCCGCCACGATCCGCGAAGGCGTCGATTCGATGATGGAGCAGGGAGAAGGCAGCGCTGAATGCAGTACCAATATAGCCAATCAACGTGAAGCACTAGAACCGCTTCCGGTCGAATGGCGCTGTTTCAAAGACACGTCAGGGATTACCACAAAACCCGCCAGGCTGCAATTAGTCCACAGCGCAAAGGGCCTGACATCTACAACAACACATTAACCGAAAGGAATAACCCAAATGTCACAACACATGAAACAACTCATCGCCAACCGCGACTGCTTGACCACTGCCATTAACCGCATTACAAACATTTACCAGACCGCCGGCAACCGCTTAGAAGAACTGGAGCATTCTTTACCTGATTTGATTGCAGCTATCGCACTTGAAGAAACCGACGCCAGCAAACTGGAAGAATCACGGGAAGAAATCAGCCGGTTACGTCTCATTACCAAAGAACCATATCAGAAAGCCATCAAAGGCATTGATACCCGTAGAAAAACTATATCAGAGCAGATTGAAAAGGCCGTGTCCGAACAGGCCGCAATTGATCGGGAGCTGTCATATCGGGAACATTTCAACCACTGCCTTAAGACCCATTCACGTACAAATGCAGACTGGGAGCGGTTGAGGGGAGATGCTCAGCACTGGCACAGAAAAGACATCGACCTACTGGACAGAATTCATTACGAATTCGACAATATCCGCCATCTGCCTGACCTCCCGGCCTTTATTGACTATGCCGCAAGCAATGGCCTTCCTCTGTACAACCTTGATGTGACCATTAAAAATATAACCCAACCGAAGGGATAAAAAATGGATGCCACCGACGTTGCTATAATCGATAAAATCATGAAATGGACACCTCCGCATAAGGCACCAACCCCAGAAAAGCGCAGCGCCATGGGTGAAATCTGGAGCCAACTGAAAGCCGGCGCCTTTTCTGATTTGCCTCGTATGGCAGGCCGCGCCATGCAGTACGCATCGAGCCCCGGCAATCCGGTGTATAACACCGGTAAGGGTTTGGTCGAAGATGCCAATGCCATTGCCACCCTACCGGAAATGCAGCCAGGCGACACCACCGGCAGACCGGTGGTAAGCGCCCTGTCGCAAGGTGCTCGCATGGTTCCGCAAAGTATAGCCCCGGCAGTAGGAGCGGGACTTGTTCTTTCCGGAGTAGGAGCACCGGCAGGAGTGGCGCTTATCGGCGGCAGTGCCCTTGCAGCTATGCCCGCAGGCATGGCACAAGCACAAGACACCTATGAAAAGGGGCTTGCCAAGCACGGTTTGACAGCAGAGCAAGCGGCGGCAATGCCCGAAGCCCCGCGAGTACAGGAGGCAATCAACGCCGGACGGATGACCGGCGCTATCGAGTGGGGAGGAGAAACAGCAGGAGGAGCCCTTGCCGGTCGTTTCATGGGAATCGGCGGCAACATGGAAAAAAGCGCCATTGGTCGAATATTGAACAAAGGCGAACAGAACGCCGCACAAACAACGCTCCGCTCGTTCACTAACCCCGGTACCATTGGTAAGTTCGCCGGTAATGCCGTAGAGACGGCAGGGGCAGAAACCTTGATAGAAATGGGGCAAGGAGCTGCAGAGGCAACCGTTGAGCAACATTACGGTTATGACCAGCAAACACCATGGAGCGCCGCCACGGATGCCATTGCGCCAACCCTGGGAATGTCCGCCTTGTTATTACCATTCGGTATTCCGGCGCACGCATCACACGCCGTAAAGATGAACGCAATAACCCGAATCCTGGAGAATCCAACGCTTGCACCGGAGGCCCGCAGCCAGGCCGCAGAGATCATTTATGACGAACTTGCCAAACAAAGCCCAGATGCCGCAGTAAACTTTGCCGCTCATTCCTTTGATGCCATTCATGGGGATCAGGACACCGGCAGCGCTCCGTATGGCCTGACACTTGATGATAGTGTTCTACAACCACTGACACCACGAGCACTTCAGGAGCAGCAGAGCGCAGAGCCAGAGGGAACGCTTGCCCGCGCAGTATCAGCAAGAGCACCGCAACTGGGATTGCCATACGGTGCAACAGACCTACTGCAGGAAACGGCGCTAGCAACCAGCACTATCGACCAACCGGCAGCACAACCGGCAGATATCAATGCCATTCAGCAACACGCCAGCACCTTTACCGCTCCTGGTACATCAAATATCAGTCAGGCAGAAACGCCCGCAGCAGGCTTACCAGCACAAGCGCCGGTTATTCCGACTGATAGCCTTCACGGCGTCCTACAGCATTTCATCAAGAGCGGCCAGGAAAAAACCAGCCAGAGCGGAGAAACATCACACGTTTGGGAAAAACCGCAAAAGACTTTTCTCGATAAAGCCGTGACTAATTTCCTGCAACCAGCGACAGCACAAGGGCTTGTGTCGCAGGACGCAAGCGGGGTATTCACTGTCAACACCGACCAGGGAACACTTCGGATCATGCCTCCAACGGAAGCCACCGGGAATTATCGGCTTGAGTATCACAACTCCCCAGGCTTACAACCAGGGCAAACGACAACCGCTGACACAACCAACAAGCCGGTTTCGGTATCCGTTCCCGATACAGCCAACCAGGCAACAACACAACCGACTGATTTTGACACGGCCCTTCAACAGCACGTCAACACCTTTACCGCTCCTGGTACATCAAATATCAGTCAGGCAGAAACGCCCGCAGCAGGCTTACCGGTACAAGCGCCGGTTATTACCCGCCAGTCAATTGAAGCAGCTTTTCCCGGCCAAACCGTCACGCCACATCCGGAAAGTTATTCCGTGTCACTCAAAAACGGCAAAGCTCTAACCATCACTCATGCCAAAGAAATATTTATGGATCCTGAATCATTTGAAGCTGGTTATGGATACAAACCAAATGAGAGCCACAAAGCAACCGCATCATTTAGCATACCAGGACAGTATGCACTTGACCGCACAGCCGTTATAACCTTGACAGATCAGGGAGCCAAAGACATTCATCACGAAACCTTCCACGCTGCCATGTACATGGCATTAAATCAAAATCAGCGAGACGCTATCTTGAAGAAATTCGGCACCGAAGAAGCCGCAGCCGATGAATACCAGCGATTGAGAGACAACGTAGCTTTTACAAAACCACGACGACATCATTTATTCCTACAAACGATTTACAATTTCTTTGCCAAAATCCACACCATGCTTGATCCATCACGCCAGATCATGAAGGACGTTGCCAGCGGCAAGGTATGGGATACACCGGCAACAGTGGAAAAGGATCCACAGTCAGTTACTGTCAAATACTCAATTGCGGAAATCAGGGACAAAACCACCGCTGTCAAAGATCGACTTGTCGCGCTTGCCAACAAGTCAACTTTTGTTAAACAGGACATAGCCCCGGCCATGAAAGCAACAGGTGAAGGCATAGCCGCCGCCTGGGATGGTATCAAGGCGGCAGTCAACCCCATGGACAGGACAGCCGCCGCAGAGGAGACCGGGAGGATACTGATTGAAGGTATGGGGCACCTGGAGCATGGTAAAGAAAAATTTATTACCGAATTGAACAAAGCCGCCATGCAATCAAACCATACCACTACCAAGCTATACTCCAAACGGTCATGAAATGAGTTTTTTGTTAATCCTTACCCTGAATTT
>CAYQMO010000010.1:0-9216 GCA_964418315.1 uncultured Geobacter sp.
CGCCGGAAACAGCGCCGCCCTCCTTTGAAAAGGGGAACTTGTGCGTGACAATCCACTCTTGTGGTTTGCCCAGGCCCCTTTTCATATTTGAGAAGGGGCTTTTTATTATTCGAAAGGGAGCCGTTTGTATAGTCAAATTAAAAGGAGCTACACATGTTCACAAAACAAAAAATGACACGTATCACGACACTTATTGCCATGCTTTTCCTTCTCGTGTGCAGCACATCAGCACTGGCTGCCTCAAAGACGGTCATTCTGGCAACCACCACCAGCACACAGGATTCCGGTTTGCTGGACGTACTTGTGCCTGTATTTGAGAAAGAGAGCGGCTTTCAGGTAAAAACCATATCGGTTGGTTCCGGCCAGGCGATGAAGACGGGGGAAAAGGGAGAAGCTGATGTACTGCTGGTACACTCCCCCGATGCCGAAAAGAAATTCATGGCTGACGGCTTTGGCACCACCCGCCGCCTGGTGATGCATAACGACTTCATCATCGTCGGTCCTTCCGCTGATCCGGCCAAAATCAAGGGCGCAAATGCCGCCGAGGCTCTGAAGCGCATCGCGCAGACAGGCATCGTTTTCGCTTCCCGTGGTGATAATTCCGGCACCCATGCTAAGGAAAAAGGGCTCTGGAAGGCCGCTGCCCTGAGCCCCGACGGACAGAAATGGTATCAGCAGACCGGTTTGGGGATGGGACAGACTCTTAACGTCGCGGCAGAGAAGAAGGGCTATACGCTGACAGACCGAGCCACCTATCTAGCGCTGAAAAAGGGGCTAAACCTTGATATCCTTGTAGAAGGGGATGGTAAACTGCTCAACATTTACCACGTCATAGAGCTCAATTCGGTCAAGTGGCCCAAGGTTAATGCCGAAGGGGGCAAAGCCTTTGCCGATTTCATGGTGGCAAAGAAGACCCAGGATATAATTCGTACCTTCGGTGTCGATAAATATGGGGCACCACTCTTCTTCCCTGATGCCGGTAAAAAACCGGAGTCGCTGGGTCTGTAATGATTCTGATCGTCAATGGCATTACCCAGCGATTGGAGTCGCTGCCATGAGCAGCGGTCCCACGCCACTTCTTGAGGTACGCGACCTGACTGTCGCAAGGGGCGGAGTCGAGGTCGTCAGCGTTCCGGCGTTCGTGCTCCACGAGCGCGAAACCATGGCACTGATTGGTCCAAACGGCTCGGGAAAATCGAGCTTTTTACTCAGCATTGCCTGCCTGCTTCGCCCCACGTCAGGCCATATTTCCTTCAGAGGCACCGCTCTGGACTATGAGAGTGGCGCTACCACATACCGTCGGAAACTTGCCATGGTTTTTCAGGAACCGCTTCTTTTCGACACCACTGTGTATGAGAATGTGGCGTCAGGCCTGAAGATCAGGGGAATGCCCGGCAATGAGATTCGTGAATTGGTTGGCGCCGGTCTTGACCGCTTTAAAATAGCCCACCTCTCCGGGCGCTCAGCGCGTAAAATTTCCGGCGGCGAGGCGCAGCGGACAAGTCTGGCGCGGGCTTTTGTCACCAGTCCGGAGATAATTTTACTGGATGAGCCGTTCGTGGCCCTTGACGCGCCGACTCGCCAGTCCCTGACTGAGGATCTGGAGCAGGTACTTCGCGATTCAGGAACAGCAGCTATCATAACAACTCACGATCAGATAGAGGCTCTTCGACTGGCGGATCGTATGGTGGTAATGCAGAACGGCAGCATTGTTCAATCAGGCTCCCCTTCTGCTGTAATAAGTCAACCGGTTAACGAATTTGTTGCCACTTTCGTCGGTATGGAGAATGTTTTTACCGGCACCGTCAAAGAAACGTGCAACGGTCTGCTCTCGCTGGCAATTGGCAACCTGACAATGGAAATCCCTGGAGAAGGTTCTCCCGGAGGACGGGTGACTCTCTGTATTCATCCGGATCATGTAGTCCTTACTACCAGTGATCCCAGCCGGCATACAAGTGCCAGGAATGTCTTTCCATGCGAGGTGGTCAGAATCGTCCCTTTCGGACTTTTCAACAAGGTTTATCTCGATTGCGGTTTTACACTGGTTGCATCCGTAACCAATCAGTCACTTGCTGAGTTGGGGTTGCAGCCGGGCAGCACCGCCTATGCCTTGATCAAGGCCACGGCAGTGCATTTGTTTCGCAAGGGATGATAATCAAGAAAGGCCATGCAGCATCAAACAAAAGGTGAAGGAGCGCACAGATGTCACACCGCTATTTTACGGACAGTCCTGTAGGCGATAATCTCCACACTACACACTTATTTTGTAGATATTCTACTCATACATAGCAACAGCGCCACCACCATTTCAATCCTTTTGGAGAATTAATTTAAATATATCTCCTGGTTACATATTTGGCGCGGCACTTGCTAAAAATAACCGTTTCTGCAATAATAAAACAGCAAAAAGAAATGATCACCTGAGCGCCAGCGACTTAATCCGGCAGAGGTGTTTTTTTAGCGTAAAATTTGAAACTAAATAGGTACCCGCATGAAAAAGAAAAAAATGATCATCTCGCAGGAAACGATGGACGTCAACTTTGTTCGAAAAGTTGAAGCGCTGTCCGGTACCTCTGTGCGGAGTTGTTTCCAGTGCGGCAAATGTTCGGCCGGTTGTCCGATGGCTACCTTCATGGAGCATCCGCCCAACCGTGTTGTGCGTCTGCTGCAGTTGGGTCAGTGGCAGCGCGTCCTGGCCGGTCGCTCCATCTGGTACTGTGCCTCGTGTGAAACCTGCTCCACCCGTTGTCCCAACAAAGTACACCTGGCATCAATCATGGACGCCCTGCGTAAACTATCCTGGGATGCAGAAGGCGCCTCAAAGGAGAGCTATGTCCAGTTGGCCAATAAGCTTTTCCTGCAGAATATCCGAACCTACGGTCGCCAGTACGAAATGCGCCTGGCCGCCGTGTTCAATGTCAAGTCCGGTCAGTTTTTAAAAGACCTGATGCTTGGCCCCAAACTGTTTGCCAAAGGCAAACTGAAAATGTTTCAGAGTAAAAATAAAAATATGAGCGAAATAGAAAAGATCTTTTTGCGAATAGAAGAGATGCGCAAAAACGGGGAAGCGTTGTAAGGCAATTTTGAATTTTGAATTTTGGATTTTGAGTTAAAGACCTTTCAATCCATAATTCAAAATCCAAAGTCCAAAATCCAAAATTGATTATCAGCCTTTCAATCCAAAATTCAAAATTCAAAATCAAAAATTGATTTGAAGGCCTCTTATATGGAAAAACCGCTGAATTACTCCTACTATCCCGGCTGTTCACTGCATGCATCTGCCGGTGAATACGACCGCTCTACCCGCGAACTGTTCAATAAGCTGGCTATCGGCCTGACGGAAATTCCGGACTGGTTCTGCTGCGGAGCCACTCCGGCACACAATGTCGATGAACTTCTTTCCCTGTCGCTCTGTGCCAAAAATCTGGAACTGGCCGACAAGATCGAGGGGGATGTAGCAGTGGCCTGTGCCGCCTGCTTTTCACGCCTCAAAACTACTCAGCATATTCTTGTGGAAAGCGACGTCAAGCGCAAACAGGTAGAAAAAGCCATTGATGCTCCCGTAAAACTTGACAGCAATGTCAAGCACCTGCTGGAAATTCTTGCTAAAGATCTGGGACTGGAACGCCTGGCCGCTGCAGTCAATAAACCGCTGGCCGGCCTCAAAGTTGCCTGTTACTACGGCTGCCTGCTGACCCGTCCCACCGATATTCCAAATCTGGACTGCGTTGAAGCACCGACCATCATGGAGCGGGTTATCGAGGCGGTCGGTGCTGAAACAGTGAAATGGACGCACCGTCTGGAATGCTGCGGTGCCAACTTCACCCTATCACGCCCAGGCGTCGTTATCCAGCTTACCAACGCCATCCTTGAATCAGCCAAGGAGGCAGGTGCCGACTGCATCATGGTCGGCTGCCCCTTGTGCCACGGCAACCTTGATATCCGCCAGAAAGAGATCGAAGGGGTGTACAAAACCACCTACAATCTGCCGGTATTCTACCTGACGCAATTGGTCGGCCTTTCAGTCGGGCTCGAACCGGACAAACTGGGGTTGGACGCGATGATAGTCAACCCGACGCCGCTATTGAAGGAAAAACAACTACTGTAATAACACGGAGCAACAGAGCAACGGAGAACGTCAAAAACAATAATCGAGGGTGAAAACTGAAACAAAGGTGTTACAGATTTACCCCAAAAAAGATTTTTAGCCATTGTTTTTACCTCAAACCCGGACAAGCCGGAACTAAGCAGGCAGAATCAGATACAATAGAACGCGGAAAAGGCGGATTGAACGGATAAAGGCGGATTAGGTTCTGTTACCAGATGAATGAATCCGCTTTTTCCTGCTTTTTCAGATTTGATCCGTGTTCCATGCTTTTGATGTTTAAGGTTTGATCAATCAGTTTTTGTAAAGACTTAAGTCCTAAGCGCCTAAAGCTTTTTTTTTCTCCTGTTTTTCTCCGTTGCTCCGTTGCTCCGTGTTATTCAAAGTTTTTATGAGGTTTAAATGTCAAGAATAGGCGTATTCATCTGCCACTGCGGCGAAAACATATCGAGAACTGTTGATGTCGAGCGGGTGGCCCGGGATGTGGGTAAACTCCCTGGCGTATCCTTCTCCACCGATTATAAGTATATGTGCTCTGACCCAGGGCAGAATCTGCTCAAAAAAGCTATTCAGGAGCAGAAACTCACCCATATCGTTGTTGCCGCCTGTTCGCCGCGCATGCACGAAAAAACCTTCCGTAAAGCTGTTGAAGCTGCCGGGTTGAATCCATTCCTCTGCGAAATGGCCAACATCCGCGAGCACTGTTCGTGGGTACACGAAAACATCGAGGAAGCTACCGTCAAGGCAACCGAAATAGTTGGCATGATGGTTGAACGGGTCAAGAAAAACTGTGTTCTTCCTACCATTACCGTACCGGTCACCAAACGATCCTTGGTCATCGGCGGCGGCATCGCCGGTATCCAGGCGGCACTTGATATTGCCGACTGCGGTCACGAAGTGATTCTGGTTGAACGGGAACCCTCAATCGGCGGCCACATGGCTCAGCTTTCGGAAACTTTTCCGACGCTTGACTGCTCCCAGTGCATTATGACCCCCAAAATGGTTGACGTTGCCAACCACCCGAAAATCAAACTTTATACCTACTCCGAGATTGAGCTGGTTGAAGGGTACATAGGCAACTTCCAGGTCACCATCAAGAAACGGGCCCGTTCGGTCGACGAAGATAAATGCACCGGTTGTGGCGTCTGCATGACCAAATGCCCGCAGAAAAAAATCCCCAATAAATTCGATCAGAACATCGGCATGCGCACCGCCATCTATGTCCCGTTTCCACAAGCAGTTCCGAACACCCCGGTCATCGACCGTGACAACTGCACCTGGTACAAAACCGGCAAATGCGGCGTCTGTCAGAAAGTCTGCGGACCTGGTGCGGTCGACTTTGAACAGCAGGATAAACTGATCGTCGAAGCGGTCGGAGCTATCGTTGTAGCCACCGGCTTCGACCTCTACACGATCGATGAAAAACCAAAAGGCTCCCCCATCAAAGGATACGGCGAATTCGGCCACGGCAAAATACCGGACGTTATTGACGGTATGACCTTCGAGCGCCTCGCAAGTGCCTCCGGCCCGACTGGCGGCAAAATCCTCCGCCCGTCAGACGGCAAAGAGCCGAAGCAAATCGTCTTCATCCAGTGTGTCGGCAGCCGGGCGAGGGAAAAAGGGATCAGCTACTGCTCCAAAGTCTGCTGCATGTATACCGCCAAACATGCCATGCTCTACCACCATAAAGTACACGACGGGCAGGCGTATGTCTTCTTCATGGATGCCCGTACGCCGGGCAAAAGCTACGACGAATTCTGGCGCCGCTCGATCGAGGAAGAAGAAGCCGTCTACATTAGGGGCATGGTCTCGCGCCTCTATCAGAAAGGTGACAAAATTGTCGTAATGGGGAGCGATATCGCCGTTGGTGTCCAGGTTGAGATTGATGCCGACATGGTTGTTATTGCAACCGCCGTGCAGCCGCAGAAAGGGGCCGAACTTCTGGCTCAGAAGCTCGGTATCTCATATGATAAGTACAATTTTTACTCCGAGGCACATGCCAAACTGCGTCCGGTTGAGTGCGCCACCGCCGGCATCTACCTGGCAGGTGCCTGTCAGGGACCCAAAGATATTCCTGAAACTGTATCCCAGGCTAGTGCCGCCGCCGCAAAAGTTATGACTCTTTTCTCCAAAGATCAACTGGAACGAGAACCGATTGTCGCCCGTGTCAGGGAAAGTGGCTGCGTCGGCTGCTTCGCCTGCAAGAAAGTATGTGCTTACGGTGCCGTAGAAGAGAAGGAAATACGTGACCGCCAGGGAAATCTGATCAAGACCGTAGCCTTCGTAAACCCTGGTGTCTGCGCTGGTTGTGGTACCTGCCAGGCTACCTGCCCATCAAAGTGTGTTGAGCTTGATGGCTACACCGATGAGCAGGTAATTGCTATGATCGAAGCGCTCTGAAACCGGTTCAAAGTTCAATGTTCAATGTTTAAAAACCTTGAACCTCGAACCACGAACCACGAACAGGATTTAATATGAAGCACGACTTCGAACCGAAAATCATCGCCTTTGTCTGTACCTGGTGTACCTACGCCGGGGCTGACCTGGCCGGCACCAGCCGCATGCAATATCCATCAAACGTGCGGGTATTGAAGTTCCCCTGCACCGGCCGCATCGATCCGGTATTTATCCTCAAAGCCTTTCAGCAGGGTGCGGATGGAGTGCTGGTTTCCGGCTGCCACCCCGGCGACTGCCATTACATTGCCGGTAACTTCCACGCCCGGCGAAGATTCGCTGTATTCCGCAAGCTGCTTGAATTCATCGGTGTAGACCTGAAACGCCTTCAGTTTTCGTGGGTTTCCGCCGCTGAAGGGGGCAAATGGGTAGAAGTTGTCACTGATTTGACGGAGAAGGTGCGCACTATGGGGCCGATGACGGAATTCAAGGAACTGGCTATGGAAGAGCAGTGGTCCGGTGCTATCAACACACCGGAATTGCAGGAAGCGTATAACGCCATATGAAGTTTTACCTCCCCCTTTGCGAAGGGGGATTGAGGGGGATTTGCCTTTGACGTCTCAACCTATCGACACATCAATCTACACCGCCATCACCGAAGCCATTCAGGCCGAGGCTGGGCGTATCCTCGCCGAAGGAGAGGTCATTGCCGTTGTCGGCTACGCTTCCGCCCGTCGCAAGGGATCTACCCAGCCGATCGTCATCACTGAGGCGACTGATGCCGCCAAACTGATCTTTACTTCAGCCTGCGTCAACAATCTGGCCGTATACCTTACCAAAGCCAAGAAGGAAATCCCGAAGGGTGGCAAAATTGGTATCGTTGTCAAAGGGTGCGATCTTAAGGCTTTGACAGGACTGATGGGTGAATCGCAGTTGAAACGGGAAGATCTCTACCTGATCGGCGTGCCCTGTGCCGGTGTGCTTGGCTCAACCGTCCAACCGGCCACCGAACTGACTGCAGACACCATCGCCCCCAAATGTACTGAATGCGAAGCCCATCTGCCGACCGGCTGTGACTTCGTGCCACTGCAGACTCCGGTCACTCCTGAGCTGGAGCAGAAATATGCAACTGAAATCGCCCGCCTGGAAGCATTGACCCCGGCTGAGCGCTGGGCGTACTGGAAGGAGCAGTTCAGCAAATGTATTAAATGCTACGCCTGTCGTCAGGTCTGCCCCTTCTGCTTTTGCGAACAGTGCCTCTGTGACCGCAACAAACCGCAAATGGTGGATACTACCCCCCGTCCTGCCGGAAACACCGCCTGGCACGTTGTTCGCGCGATGCACCTGGCCGGAAGATGCGCAGGTTGCGCCGAATGCGAACGGGTCTGCCCGATGGACATTCCGCTGAACCTCCTGAATCGTAAAATGGCCAAGGAGCTGAAGGAACTCTACGATTACGAAGCTGGGTTCGATGTGCTGGACAAAGGACCACTGAACAGCTATACCGAGAAAGACGACCAAAGTTTTATCAAGTAAATCAAAATCGTAATAACACGGAGAAACGGAGAACACGGAGAAAGTCAAAAGCAAAAAATATGGGGAATGATGTTATAGGTTTTCCCCCCCCAAATATTTTATGTATTTGCTACTACTTTGAGATTTGTTCCGACATGTAACGATTTTCTCAGTGTACTCTTTTTCTCCGTGTTATTCAAAGGTTTTAAAATGCAAAAATACATCTCACAACAAAACCTCAACACCCTCCTGGATACCTTAATTCAAAAGGGTATTCGCGTTGTAGCCCCACGCATAAACGCCGGTACGCCGCTCTACGAACCACTTGAAAGCGCAAGTGATATGGTCATCGACCAACTGCCGCGCCGTTCTGCCAAGGAAGCTTTCTTTCCGGTCTGTGAAGATATTATGACCTATAAGAAGGAGGGCCAAAAGGTTACTGTCACCGATATTGATCCGGCGCGTTTTCCGGAGACCCTGCTCTTCGGGGTACGTCCCTGCGATGCCTCTGCCATCCCGGTGCTGGATGCGGTTTTCTCCTGGGACTATAAGGATGAATTTTTTCTGGAGCGACGTAAAAAGACCACCATCGTGGGGTTGGCCTGTATATCAGCCGATGATGCCTGCTTTTGCACCGCAGTTGGGCTTTCTCCGGGCGATACCAAAGGGAGCGACCTGTTTCTGACGCCTCTGGAAGGTGGCGGTTACGCCTGTGAATCTTTCAGTGACAAGGGCGAAGCGCTGATAAACTCACACGGGAACCTGTTCACTGCTCCGGGTGGTGCAGCAGCACTTCCCCTTGCTGAACCTCATACAGAGAAGTTTGATCTGAAGAAGGTCAAGGCCTGGCTGGACGAACACTTTGAAGATCCTATCTGGGACGGAGCCGCTGTACGCTGTGTCGGTTGCGGGGCCTGCGCCTTTGTCTGCCCGGCCTGTCACTGTTTTGATATCGTTGACGAAGGTACCGAAAAAGCGGGGACGCGCCGCAAGAACTGGGATGCCTGCGGCTTCTGGAAATTTACCCATCACGCATCAGGGCACAATCCGAGAAATCTGCAGCCAAAGCGCTACCGCAACCGCATCATGCACAAGTTCAAGTATTACGATGACAAGTTCGGCCAGACCCTCTGCACCGGCTGTGGCAGATGCATCCGCGTCTGTCCGGTAGGGATTGATATCGCCGGGATCGTTGAAGAGAT
>CAYQMO010000010.1:9316-32325 GCA_964418315.1 uncultured Geobacter sp.
GATGCATCCGCGTCTGTCCGGTAGGGATTGATATCGCCGGGATCGTTGAAGAGATCTCTAAAAAGCAGGAATAACACGGAGAAACGGAGAAAACCAGAAGAAAATATTGTGAGGAGATAATCGAAAGCATGCATCTTTTTTGGGCGACCCCTTATAAAAGTCTTCCTGTTTTTGCTTTTCCATAGTTTTGTTTTGACGTTCTCCGTTGCTCCGTTGCTCCGTGTTATTCAAAAAGGTTTTAACAATGTGTGATCACACCAACAAAAACATCTACCTCCCATATATGGTCACAGTCGAAGAGGTCATCGACGAAACCCCGGATGTGCGAACTCTGCGTCTGGTATTCCAAGACGAGAAGGTCAGGGATAATTTCACCTTCCGGGCAGGGCAGTTTGCCGAATATTCGGCCTTCGGCGCGGGCGAGGCGACATTCTGTATCGCCTCTTCTCCAACGCGAAAAGGGTACATTGAGTGCTGTTTCCGTTCGGTGGGGAGGGTGACGGAGGAGTTGCGCCGTCTTGAGGTGGGAGACTCGATGGGGGTTCGCGGCCCGTACGGCAACTCCTTTCCGATAGAGGAGTTTTTTGGCAGGAACCTGCTCTTCGTTACAGGAGGTATCGCTCTGCCACCTCTGCGTACACTGATCTGGAATTGCCTCGATTTGCGAGACAAATTCGGTGACGTTACGATAGTTTATGGCGCCCGTACGGAATCCGATCTGGTGTACAAACGCGAACTGAAGGAGTGGCAGGAACGCGCCGATGTGCGCCTGATCAAGACTGTTGACCCTGGCGGCAACGGCCCCGGATGGGACGGTAAAGTTGGTTTTGTACCGACTGTTCTGGAAGGGGAAGCGCCCTCTTCCGATAATACGGTCGCCCTGGTCTGCGGCCCGCCGATCATGATCAAGTTCACCCTGCCGGTGTTGGAGAAACTAGGGTTTTCAGATGATAATGTCTACACTACGCTGGAAAATAGGATGAAGTGCGGTTTAGGCAAATGCGGCCGCTGCAACGTGGGAAATGTTTACGTCTGCAAGGATGGCCCGGTTTTCACTGCCAGGCAGGTCAAGCAGATGCCGATGGAGTTCTGACGTTAAATCAGAGGTATATGGGCATGAACGAGACAAAGCCGACACATTGGAGTAGCGATTCTGATGAGTCAAGGATCGCCTTACGAAATTATCCCACCAAGTTATTTGTTTAAACGACAACCCGTTGCAATCTCAACTGCTTCAAGTGCGTCAAACGGTGTATGGGGGTGTTCCAATGTCTGGATTGAATCCGGCTGGAACGAAAACTATTGTTGAAGTTGGGATGATTCCGGACAAATAATATACTGAAAATACTCACGATCAGCACCAAGAATATGGATCATGACCACTTCGCTGGCAAGAAACTGGAACAAGTCGCCGACTGAAAGCGTGGAAGCCTCAAACTGTTGCGACATCTCGATTCCTCTGGCAAGCAGCCTGTCGTGCTCTTCCAGATGCTTCTGCAGACCTGGAAAGCCGACCTCTTCAAGAATCATCTGTTCATTCTGAAAGTGCCTGGTTGTATTGGTAAGCAGTAGACCGATTATAATTGATATCTCTGGTGATGGGCGACCTGAAAGTATTGCGTTGAGCAGTTCATTCGATACCTGAAAAAGCGACTGGTGTTCCGCATCAATCAGAGGGTTGCCGCAACAGTTGAAGTCTTTCCAGACAAGCTGGACAAAATTCCCGCCGATTTCTTCCATGGAATTTATTGAAAAATTGTCCGCACCAACTGCAATCCGGTTTCGTCCCGATGATTTTGCCTGATAGAGCAGGTGATCCGCTTGCGAAAGGATATCCAGCGCAGAGACCCCCAGCAGACAATCCATGGTCACTACTCCCAGACTTCCGGTGACATGATCCGCGACGCTCGATCCTTTATGCGGAATGGCGAGTGCTTCGATACCTCTGCGAATCTGTTCGGCAATAATTATCGCACCGTTCCGGTCGGTTTCCGGAAGGATGCATGCGAATTCCTCTCCACCATAACGAGCCGCCAGATCAGCGGCTCTGGTAATTGATTCTCGAAGAACTCGACCAACCTCCCGCAGGCACTCGTCACCTTTCAGATGTCCGTAAGTGTCATTAAATGCCTTGAAATGGTCAATGTCCAGCATGATCAACGACAATGTGCTACCATACCGGACATGACGGCCATATTCCGTATCCAGTACCGCATCAAAATGACGGCGATTAGCAATGCCGGTCAAGGCATCGGATGTGCTCAAAATCTCAAGTCTGCGGTTGGATTCCTCCAAAGCTGTCTCAGCTTGCTTTCGCAAAGTAATGTCGCGCCAGGTAGCAAACAATGCTTGTTTACCTTCAAGCATAATCGATGCGATGGAAACCTCTGTGAAAAAGTCTGATCCGTTAAAACGACGATGTACCCATTCGAAAGTATTAATACCTGTTCTCAGCGCCTCATTGATCTTTTTGACTGACGATTCTGACGATTTAATGCCATCAGGCTGATTTTCCGGGGAAAGCAATGCCGGGGTTTTCCCAATAATCATAGTTCGGTCGCCACACAACATGATTTCAGTCGCCCGGTTGCAATCGACAAAAACCCCATCAACGATTATCAGATAGGCATCTGGTGAATCCATGAACAAGTTACGATGCCTCTCTTCACTCTCACGCAGAGCCGTCCCGGATCGATTGAGTTCAACTGCATCCTGACGAAGGCGTGCATTGATTCGATGTATGTATGCCGCCAGCATCGATACGAGGATCATCACTATAGACACCGCACCCATGTATGTATACAGCCGTTTCAGGTTTGGCGGAGGCGGATTCGCGTCGTACATGAATCCGGCAAGTTCGAGGCCAGGCTTTATCATGCCGAGCTTCGCATAAGTATCGGCAATATGTCGCCATCGGCCAGGGTTGTTATGCCCAATCTCAATAACCTCGTGATTAATAAGTAGATTAAGCTCTCGCGCCTCGTAGGCCAAGTGCTCTCGCGATTTTTTTTGGCCGTTGTACTGTTCCATAATTAGGTCGATAATCTCACGCGGATGATCCAGAGCGTAGTACCAGCCTCTCATTGAGGCAGCGCGGAAGGCGGCAACAACCTCGGGGCGTGAAGTTTCCAGCTCTTTGCGGGTAAAAAGCGCGTCTCCATAAAAATCCATACCATACGTTTGCGGCTTGAGAATGGTATAGGGCACGCCAAGTTTGTCCAGAACAAAAGGTTCATTCGACACATATGCATACATCGCATCGACACGCTGATCCAGAAAGTCTTCCAGATGGCGCTCGTCCGGCACAAATTGCAACTTGTCGAGTGCGATGCCTTCGTTGAGAAACATCGCTTTAAGTTCCACGTCCTGATCACCCTTCATCAGCGCAATCTTTGGTGGCCTGGAACCTGGGCTGGCGAGAGCGTCAGGGCGCTGGTTGAGGCCACGCACAACCAGGATATTTGGCGAATGCTGGAACACCGGACCCAAGAGCAGCACCGGCTTGCCTTTGAGGTAGTCGATGACAAGGCTAGACACGCCGATGCCAAAGTCGCTTTTGCCCGCCAGCACATCAGCCACCGGGTCGGCACTTGGTCCTCCCTCCTTCAGAGTGACGTCGAGGCCAACCTCGCGGTAATAGCCCTTGTGTAGCGCTGCGTAGTAGCCGGCAAACTGGAACTGGTGCAGCCAGCGCAATTGCAGCGAGACAGGCTGGAGCGGTTGTGCAAACAAACCAAGTGGAAACGCAAGTAAGGCTAAGCCTGCCAGAAGCAAAATGCGGAAAACGTTGCGGAGAATCATCATAACAGAGAATTCCTAAGTTTAAAGCTATCTGAAAGCAAGGATATTGCGTATAAATAGCAATAATTACAGGCATATTCCACTCATGTTTAATCATAAATACTCACAACTGCTCACATTTCATCAGACACTTTAAATATATCGGGAAACAGTTGCATAACGATATGTTATTACGTTACAAAGTGACCCCCTATGTTTGAGGATAAATCGAGGTTTCTCTTGGAAAATCAAATTTTTGACCATAAGCCATTTGTGATAGCTATAGTTGAAGACGAGGACGATCTGCGCATGAACGTAGCACGGTTTTTAGAAACTCAAGGTTTCAGAGTCTGGACAGCGGATTCTGCTGAAAGTTTCTATCGAGAGCTTGTCGTGACAGATGCCGATCTGGTGATCGTTGATCTAGGTCTGCCTGGTGAAGATGGCCTCAGCCTTATCACTCATTTGAACTCTAGCGGCAGATATCCGATTATTGCCATGACAGCTCGCGGCACCTTGCAGGATCGGATTGCCGGTCTCAATGCCGGTACAGACCACTATTTTGTCAAACCGGTTGACCTGTACGAGTTGACCGCTGCAATTAATGCGGTGTTGCGAAAAAGGTCGGTTGTTCCGCAGACAACAGCTTCTGACACCGCTGAAGCGGGCACGTGGGAACTGCTTCGGGGTGAGGCGGTGCTTGTCACACCAGCGGCTGCAACGGTTGGGCTTACTTCAGGTGAACTGCAGCTTCTGGAATGTTTGATGAGCAATGCCGAGAAAATCATTACCAAATCACAAATGCTGGAACTTTTTGATCAGGATTCAGTAACGGGAGATTTTCACCGCATTGAGGTTCTTGTTTCCAGACTGCGCTCAAAAGTTACCAAGAGCACAGACCAGCGCCTGCCGCTGCGGGCGGTATTTGGCAAGGGGCTGGTATTTATCGGCAATTGTTCGGTGAAATCCTGATGATCCTTGGCGACCGGAAAGTGACGGAATGAAAATAGACATTCATACACTGGCATTCGTTCTCTCCATCATACACATTCTGCAGGTGCTGGCACTCTCGGTGCTATACCGTCTCAAGCTCTCCTTTGACGGCATCGGCTTCTGGACGACCGGTACCGGATTGTGCGCACTCGGTTTTGCCTGCAATTATCTGCGGGATTTTCCCGGTATAGGAACGTTTGCCATTATTATAAACAATACCTTTTTTGTTGCCGGCCTGCTGTTTATCTACGTGGGCGTACTCCGCTTCTTTGGCAAAAATGGGCGCCTTTCTCTTCTTGTCGCCATTTGCGTGGCGGTGACTGTGGCAGCATTTTATTTTACGCACATCGATGACAATCCCACTGTAAGGCGCATCGTTATCTCGTTTGCTGTCGGCGGAATATGGCTGATGATCGCCCGCGCACTCTTTATGTATAGAAACAGGTCGGTCGCAGCATCAGCTCATTTTCTCTGCGCTGTTTTTTGTACGGGCGGTGTCATATTCCTGCTACGCGGTTTGACACCGTTTCTAGTTTTGAACCCAGGAAACCTTTTCACCACATCTCTGACGCAGGTACTGACGTACCTGACAGCGCTTGTAGTGAGCACTCTCTGGACGCTCGGATTCATCATAATGGCTTGCCAACGTTCGGCATTCGAAAGCCGTGAAGCCCGTGAGCATTTTGAACTTATTTTCAACACAAGCCCGGATGCGGTGCTGATTACCCGCCTGAAAGACGGCCTGATTGCGGAGGTCAACGACGCTTTTGTAAAGCAGACCGGTTTTTCCCGTGAGGATGTCATCGGCACTACTACAGTAGCATCAAATATCTGGAAAAACTTGGCTGACCGTCAGAGCGCGGTTGAACATCTACGAGAACACGGATGGTTCGAAAATTTTGAATTCGACTATCTGCGCAAGGATGGAGGTCTGATGCCGGGAATGACATCGGCACAGGTTCTCGACCTGCACGGCGAGCCCCATTTTATCAGCGTAACCCGTGATATTACCGGGCGTAGGGAGAACGAGCGAAAACTGCTTGAAGCCAAAAACGCCACAGAGGCCGCACTTGAGAGCGAGCGGGAGATGCTTCAGGAGCAGCGGCAGTTCCTCAGCATGGTCAGCCATGAATTCCGTACACCTCTGGCAGTGATTGATTCGGCTGCGACAAATTTGACGGCTGTGCCGCCGGAAGATCAGGCCGAACTTGATCAAAGGGCAGAGCAGATTACACGGGCTACCCGTGCATTGGCTCATTTGATTGATAACTGTATAACCAGCGAGCGGGTCGAGTATGGCGGATTTACGATCAATCTTCAGGAAACTGACGTCTCCACTTTCATTGAAGAGATTGCACGGACAGCAGGAAACCACGCCAAAAACGCCGTAACGGTCGATTGCAGTGAGGCTCCCATTATCTGGTCTCTTGACCCGACATTAGTCAAAATTGCCCTTTCAAACCTGATTGATAATGCGATCAAATATTCAGATGATGGCAAGGCTATTGTCCGGGCACGGTGCCATTCCAACCGGCTTTGTATTCAGGTTATGAACTGCGGGCACGGCATCAGTCCAGATGAGGCAGAAATGATGTTTCGCAAGTTTATAAGGGGCAATACTGCGAAAAATGGCAGAAATGTTCGTGGTAGCGGGTTAGGCTTGTTTATCAGTCAACGCATTGCCCAGGCTCACGGTGGTGATGTACGTCTGGTGCCAGGGGAGAAGGGGACGACACTGTTTGAGATTGTGATACCCGGTGATTGAATCGCCCCGTTGATAACAAGTTTATTGCCTAATAAATAAGCATTTTAAATCGGCAAGATATAAGGCAAAGATTCATAACTTCAATATAATCGGCATGTTTAGTATTACTTTGATTTGGCATATCCCATGCTTGGTAGATTCCGGTAGCAACAGACGATCTGGACGAATGCGCACTCATTTTTCAGACTGACGGGAGAAACGGTATGGCAAAGCCAGACTACTACGACGTAACCGACTGTGAAACAAACGATAAGGGCGCGCCAAAGTTTTGCAAAAAATCCGAGCCGGGGGAGGGGACGGAACGCTCTTGCGCTTATGACGGTGCCAGGGTCGTTCTGATGCCGATAACCGATGTCATTCATCTGGTGCATGGTCCAATCGGTTGCGCCGGTAATTCGTGGGATAACAGAGGTGCCAGATCCAGCGATTCTCAGTTGTACCGTCGCGGCTTTACCACGGAGATGCTGGAAAATGATGTCATCTTTGGCGGTGAAAAGAAACTCTACAAGGCTATCCTGGATCTTGCGGAACGTTACAAAGAAGGGGCGAGAGCCATATTCGTCTATGCCACCTGTGTTACCGCCATGACCGGTGATGACGTGGAGGCGGTCTGTACGGCAGCCCAGACTAAAGTTGCCATACCGATAATTCCGGTTAATACCCCCGGCTTCATCGGCGACAAGAACATCGGCAACCGCCTGGCCGGAGAGATTCTTTTCAAGTATGTCATCGGTACAACCGAACCGCCGATACTCGGTGAATACCCGATCAATCTTATCGGTGAGTACAATATTGCCGGTGATCTCTGGGGGGTGCTGCCGCTTTTTGACCGCCTGGGGATTCAGATACTCTCCTGTTTCAGTGGCGATGCCAAATTCGAGGAGCTTCGTTACGCCCACCGAGCCAGACTAAACGTCATCATCTGTTCCAAGTCGTTGACCAATCTTGCCAAAAAGATGCAGAAAAACTACGGTATGCCATATCTGGAGGAATCGTTCTACGGTATGACCGACACCGCCAAGGCGTTGCGTGATATCGCCAGAGAGCTTGACAACATTGTAAACGGGCTGGAAAAACGGGTTATGCAGAATCGGGTTGAGCGGCTGATCGAAATGGAGGAGGAAAAATGTCGCGCCGCCATCGCACCATATCGTGCCCGTCTGGCAGGGAAGACGGCGGTGCTTTTCACCGGCGGCGTCAAAACATGGTCAATGGTCAACTCTTTACGCGAACTTGGGGTAGATGTGCTGGCGGCAGGCACTCAGAACTCTACCCTGGAAGATTTTTACCGTATGAAAGGGTTGATGCACAAGGACGCCCATATCATTGATGATACCTCCACCGCCTGACTGCTGGAAGTAATGCGTAACAAGAGGCCAGATCTGATTGTTGCCGGCGGCAAAACCAAGTTTCTGGCCTTGAAGACAAAGACGCCGTTTATGGACATCAACCACGGTCGCAGCCACCCCTACGCCGGGTACGACGGCATGGTGACGTTTTCCAGGCAGTTGGATATGACTGTCAATAACCCGATATGGGTAGCGCTGAACGCTCACGCACCTTGGGAAAAATATTGGGGCGACCGGGCGTTCGCCCCTGCAGAAGATTATGTGGCGACTGCGTTGAGCCATGCCGAGACGTTCCTGGCCGAGGATATCTCCTCATCGCGGGTTAAGGTCTCAACCAAGGCAGCTACGGTCAACCCACAGAAGAACTCACCAGCCCTCGGAGCCACCATGGCTTACCTGGGGATCGACAACATGCTTGGTCTGCTCCACGGCGCCCAGGGGTGTTCGACCTTTATCCGTCTGCAACTTTCACGGCACTACAAGGAATCTATCGCGCTGAATGCTACCGCCATGAGTGAGGACAGCGCCATTTTCGGCGGTTGGGATAATCTGAAAAAGGGGATCGGGCGGGTAATCGAGAAGTTTGCACCGGAGATAATCGGAGTCATGACAACCGGGTTGACCGAAACGATGGGTGATGACGTCAGCAGTGCAATCAAACAGTTCCGGGAGGAGAAGCCGGAGCATGCCAACGTTCCGGTCGTCTGGGCGTCTACGCCGGATTACTGCGGATCATTACAGGAGGGTTACGCCGCCGCAGTCGAGGCGATTGTTGCAACTCTAGCGGAGGGTGGGGCGGTTGTTCCTGACCAGGTCAATCTGCTTCCCGGCGCTCACCTGACACCGGCGGACGTGGAAGAGCTGAAAGAGCTGATCGACTCTTTCGGTTTAAAGGTAATTACAATCCCGGATATCTCAAATGCTATGGATGGGCATATCGACGAGGTTGTCTCGCCGCTGTCAACCGGAGGTATTACCGTTGAGGATATCAGAAAAGCCGGATGTAGTTGTGCCACGTTGTACGTCGGGGATTCTCTGGCGAAGGCCGCCCTCAAGCTCAAGGAAAAATTTACAGTTCCGGTATATGGCTTCACGTCGCTGACCGGACTGGCCGAGAGTGACCGCTTTATGGAGGTTCTGGCCGCCATCAGCGGCAGACCGATACCTGAGAAGCATCGCCGCTGGCGGAGCCGGTTGATGGATGCAATGGTGGACAGCCACTACCAGTTCGGCAACAAGAAAGTAGCGCTTGCGCTTGAGTCGGATAATCTTAAAACATTGACCCGTTTCCTGGCCGGCATGGGGTGCGAAATTCAGGCAGCGCTTTCAGCGACACGAACCCGCGGGCTGGATGGTCTGCCGAGTGAGAACGTATTTGTCGGTGATCTTGAGGATCTTGAAACATCAGCGGTTGGCGTCGACCTGATTGTGGCCAACTCCAATGGCCGACAGGCGGCTAATAAACTTAAAATCGGCGCTCACCTGCGAGCCGGTCTGCCGGTCTTTGACCGCCTTGGTGCGCATCAGAAGGTTTGGGTTGGCTATCGCGGCACGCTGAATCTGGTTTTCGAAACCGCCAACCTGTTTCAGGCCAACGCCAAAGAAGCCCAGAAGCTGGCGCATAATTGATGTACTAAAAAGTCCTGATCGCCTCCGATAACAGTCTTTGTAGCCGATGGACAGACTTGTATGAATCTTCGTGCAGCACCGCCTCCGGATTTGTCGGATCAACAGGATAGACAGACAACCAGCTTTTTTCCCGTAAGGCCCCTTCAAACCCCGCTAGAGCCTCATTCAAAAACAGATACAACCTGTCGTTGACGCCATTGAATTCACCAGCCTCAAAACCTGGCATGGCGACACTCTTCTGAAGCAGTTGTTCCCCCCTCATGCTGAACAGGCGATAATCAAGGCGGCTTTCTTCAGAGTTAATTTGTGGAAGCAGAAGTGATACCGATTTAGATGTTTTTTCGGCAACAAGTGCCGTGGCCGCAACAAAACTGGAGTCGTTTTCCTTTAGCCCGTATAGCGTAGAACAGAGCATTTTATTGACACAATACCCATGCAGAAAGCCTCGCGCTGCACGATCTGATGTTTCAAAATAAAAACTTCTATCATCGGAATGTTCCGCCAGAAGGGCACCGCAGATAAGGCAGCGTTCCGCCAGACCTTCAAGTCGGGCAAGATATGACTCCTTCTTGCCGGCTTCTTTTTCAAGGAGCCACGTGTGATACAGGCATGCTCTGCTTTCTCTGGTTGCGTCGAAACTTCTCAGGATATCACGTGATATTTCCATGAATTGACTGTGAACTTCGGTGCCACGGGCGTGCGTCAGAATAGGATATATTTTGCCATCCGGGTTGGTATTCAGACTTTCGACTTTCGGGCTTTTTGAAATGTAGGTGTCAAGACATCGGTAGCCCCGGTTGACTGCAATCGCTCGCAGGAGCGTCTTCTGGTCTTTGAAAATACCTTCGAATTTAATGCGTGAGTCGATCAGACAAGGGATCAGGGCAAGTGATTTTTTGTCGATGCCCCGTTGGTCGAACAGTGCAAAGATGTTTTTACAGTTTTCAAGACTGGGGAGGTCTTTTACCGGTATCAGCACCCGGTCGGCGGCATACAGGGCATTTTGGGTCAATATATTAAGATCCGGTCGTGTATCAATAATGATAATGCCGGAAATGCCGGATTCAGCCAACATTCGAGTCAGTGTCATAGGCCCTTTGAAACGTTCATGGATATCTGAAAGTTCGGTGGAAGAGCGTATATATCCGACTCCATACTGACCGGTTTGCACCACCTCACTCCCCTTTGCCCCCATCAAAAGCTTATGAACGTCCGGAACATTTTCTCCCCGTTTTTGCAGTTCGAACATTTTGTCGATGGTGAAATGGTTGTCAAAGGAAAAGAGGGTTACCTGCAGATCTTCGCGCATGGCTTTAAGATAAATGGCCAGATTGGTCGCTAGTGTTGTCTTGCCGACGCCACCTTTTTCAGAAGATATTGTTATTGTATAGGGATATGAACGCATGAAGGGAGTACCGCCGTAATGGAATAGTTGAGGACAACTGATTTGAGCCGGGGCTGATAGTAGTCAATTTGCATCGACGGGTCAACCTTGATTCACCTTCATAGCTTTGTAAATGTCTGTGGGTCTACGACATAAAACTACCTGATATCACTAACTTATTTTGAAGCAATTGACCGGAAAATAATGTAAACTTATGATATTATTAAGTTGTGCTGGATAAGAAATCCATCGTGGCCTAAATTCTACTTGACAATAGCATGGTAACAGAATTGACCACTTCATCAACGGTAATGTCACGCATGCATTGAGCATGTATCGGACATTGGGGTGTGTTTCCGAATGTGGTACAGGGTGAGCAGGGCAGCCTATTGTTGATCACTCTATGGCGTTTATCCCGTGGAGCCCATTTTTTCTCACGCCCGGGCCCGAACAGTGACACCGTCGATACCCCAAGACCAACGGCAATATGCAGCACTCCTGAGTCACCGCTTATCAGCAACGAACTCTGTTGAATAATGGCTGATGTTTCTGATAGCGATGTCATTCCTGCAAGATTAAGCGCCAAATCTCCGCCGGCAATAACATCACCTTGCAGTCGATCCACCTTGCCACCGACAACTACTATTTTAAGTCCATAAGCCGATAACTGTTCTGCCACACGGCGGAACCGTTCGGCACCCCATTGTCTAGCCGGGATACTGGCTCCGGGAAATATTGTAACAAAAGGCTGGTCATGAAGCGGCTCAAGCAGGCGGCCAATTTTGGCAGAAGCGCCGTTTTGAATCAACAGTAATGGAACTTCCATTGCAACAATATCAGATTTAATCCCCAACGGTTCCAGAAGGTTGGCAAAACTTACAACCTCATAATCATCGTGAGAATAGGGAATGATGTGAGTGAACATCCGTCGCCGCTCATTGGTATCAAATCCGATCTTAACCGGTGCCGATACAAAGCGCGCTACCACAGCCGACAGACGGTGCCACTGTTCGGAATCGATTACGACATCGTAACAGCCGCCGAGTGCCTGTAGAAACTCACGCGGATGTTCGTAACGAAGCAGCTTGTCCACTCCTGGAATCATCGAAAATATACCTGCATTTCGTTTCTCGGCAAGAACGGTAATCTTGCTACTCGGATAGCACTTTTTGATCGACTTGATGGCAGGGGCAAGAAGTACCGCGTCACCAATGCCGCCAGGGCGGATGAGGAGGAGTGAATTAACTGCTGAGAGACGTTGTAGTTCGCGTGAAGGTGCAGGAATAACGGTTGCCGCTACCCGTCCGATTGCGGCATCAAGCAACTTGATCAGCCGTATATTCATCCGACCGAACCGAGAAGAATACTTATTTTCATCAGCATCTCCTGCTTTGCAATTAGTCAGTAAACCATGATATCCATTTATAGTTTTACGTTAAGAGCCTCTTCAATCCAGAGAGAGAGAGCTTTGCTGCTCTGTCCTGTTTCTTCAGGTATGACGAGACCGTTTTTAAGGGCAAGACTGGCGGCATATTTTAGCTGCGCTTCACTCGGTCCTCCGCCTGCCGCTCTTGCTGGTGGAACGGAAAAACCCATCTTGTTGTGAACGCCCTTACAAAAGCGCTGCCACGTCTCCTTGTTCTCCACAACCTGATCCAAAAAATTTTCCATCTTGCTGGTCAACGCATAATCGATGACCCATCCATGTTTGTCTCTAAGATAGTCTATCAGCGTTTCCCCTGGTGGCAGCGGGACAACCTTGCCCTTCTCCTCTTTGACATAGCCACGGTCGATAATATTTTTTGTGATGGCGGCATAAGTTGAAGGGCGACCGATGTCGAGGCGTTCCAACTCCTTAACCAGAGAGCCGAGCGTAAAGCGGCCGGGCGGCTTGGTCTTTTTTTCATCAAGAATTTCCCGCACCTTCGGTACCAATTCGCCTACCTCTACCGGTGGAAGCAGTTGCAGTTTGACCTCTTCATCCCCCTTCTTTTCTTTTTCCTCATCTACCTCTGCGTATACCTTGAGAAAGCCATCAAAAGTAAGCACCCTTCCGGCAGCTTTAAAACGTTCACCGGCAACAGTGAAGTGCATGACGGTTGAGTCGTAGCGAGCTGCTGCCATCTGGCTGGCAACAGCACGTTTGAAGATCAGCTCATACAATCGGGCATGGTCAGGCGTAAGCCCCTCTTTTTTAATTATGGCCGCAATATCGGCAACCGAGTGTATATGGGTGGGTCTGATACCCTCATGCGCTTCAGCCTGTGAGTTTTTTGATTTGTGCTGATACGGCTTATCAGGCAGATACACACTACCAAGAGTTTTCCCAAGAAATTCACGGATCTCGGTGATAAAGGTATCGTCCATCCGAACGGAGTCGGTGCGGTGATAGGTGATTACGCCGTGGTCAAAAAGTGTCTGCGCCAGTTTCATAGTCTGTTCAGGAGTAAACTTCAGGCGGGTGGCTGCGGCGGCCTGTAAATCGACCGTAGTGAACGGAGGCTTGGGGGACTGCCTGACCTCTTTTTTTTCTACTTTTTCTGCAAGAGCATGAGTTTTTGCAGTGATCGCAGCAATGATCTTCTCTGCGCCCGCTTTTTGTTCAAATTTGCCCTTGACGTGACGTGCCAGAAAGGTTGTGCCGTCTTTATCCAACAGAATATCCAGCATCCAGTAAGGGGCGGAAACAAATGCCCGTATCTCGCGTTCCCGATCAACCACCAACCGGACCGCCGGAGATTGGACGCGACCGACGCTGTAGCCTCTGCGGAGCGCCTTACTGGTAATCGGGGAGAGGATGTAGCCGACCAGACGGTCGCCGATGCGACGTCCCAGGAATGCGTTATAGAGGCCGCTATTGGTCTTTTCAAACGGTACCGCCTTGGCAAGCGCCTCTTTCAATCCCTTCTCGGTAACTTCGTAGATCTCCATGCGCAGGCACTCTTTGGCGACCGACTTTACCTCTTCATAGATATGGCAACTGATGGCATACCCCTCACGGTCCGGGTCGCCGGCGAGCATGACCGTTTCACCACGGGCAGCGGCGCGCAGCTCTTTCGGGAGGTTCGCCTTCTTTTCGTGGTAAACGAAAGTCGGTTCGTATGTAGTGAGGTCAACTCCAAGCGAGGCATCAGGCAGATCCTTAAAATGCCCCACCGTGGACATGGCCTTTGTTTTAAGGAGCGACTGAATTTTTTTTGCCTTGGTGGGTGATTCAACAATTATGAGCATGGAGCGGCTGCCTTTGGGGGTAAATGCATTTATTATCCCTCCGGCAGATACGCAGGAGTGTGAGCCGGAGCCGAACGGACATACTGGGCGGGCCAGGGAACCAGGTGACCGAGTTCGCGGGCGGCGCGGAGCGGCCACTGCGGATCGCGGAGCAGTTCCCTGGCAAGCAGCACCAGATCAGCCTGACCGGAGCGGATGATGTGGTCAGCCTGAGCCGGATCGGTAATCATCCCTACAGCACCGGTTCTGGTCCCGGTCTCCCGCCTAATCTGCTCGGCAAATTGTGTCTGATATCCAGGCCCCACCGGCACTTTGGCCTGCGGTGCCGAACCGCCTGAGGAGCAATCAATCAGGTCAACACCGAGGGGAATGAGTTGGTGTACCAGTTCCAGCGATTGTTCGAGATCCCATCCCCCCTCGACCCAATCGGTCGCAGAGATCCTCACCAGAAGCGGCAGATGCTCCGGCCAAATGCTCCGGACTGCAGTTACTACCTCCTGAAGCAGGCGGATACGGTTGTCGAAGCTGCCACCGTAGCGGTCACTGCGCCGGTTGCTGAGCGGTGACAGAAACTGGTGCAGCAGGTAGCCGTGGGCGGCGTGAACTTCGGCAACTTGAAACCCGGCAAGCAACGCCCGCCGAGCAGCCTCGGCAAAAGCGGCAGTAATCTCCAGTATCCCCACTTCGGTCAATGCCGTTGGCACAGCGCAGCCATCGTCATACGCAACAGCACTCGGGGCAACAATCGGCCAGCCACCCTCCGCTTCCGTCAAGGTGATGCCCCGGTTAGTCCAAGGCGGTGCAGTACTCGCCTTGCGACCGGCATGAGCCAACTGAATGCCGGCAACACTCCCCCGCTGGGAGATAAAGTTGACGATGCGTGCCAACGGTTCGATCTGGTCATCACTCCAAAGCCCCAGATCATAAGGGCTGATGCGCCCCTGCGGGGTCACGGCGATGGCTTCAGTAAGCACGAGACCCGCACCGCCAGCCGCGCGACTGCCGAGATGAACCAGGTGCCAATCATTGGCAGTGCCGTCAACGCTTGAATACTGGCACATTGGGGATACGGCAATCCGGTTCGAGAGAGTTACGCTGCGCAAAGTGAGTGGTTCAAATAGATGTGTCATGATTGATTCTCCTTACCGATGGTGCTTTTTCCGGCACCAGGCATACCGATTAAGATTAGATTTTATTTTTTTTTGAATCATCGTTCCGCCAATTCATTGGCAATCATTTCCGCTTGTTTGAGCACTGTTTCAGTTGCGAGCAACTGCATATCCGGCGGATAACCAAATTGCCGTAATGTCCTTTTCACAATCACTTTCAACTTTGCCCTGACGCTTTCTTTAATGGTCCAATCAATAGAAGCATTTTCCCTGACCCGCTGCGTCAATACCACAGCCAGTTCCCTTAACTTATCAGCCTGCATCAGTTCCCTGGCACTGTCGTTGTTGGCAACCGCTGTATAAAATGCATATTCGAATTCTGACAGACCGAGCGTTTTAGCTTCATCATCGGATGCAACAATTTCCTTACTGATTCGAATCAACTCATCCATAACTTCGGCAGCGGTCAGGATTTTGTTGTGATACTTTCTAATGGCATTCTCAAGCATTTCCATCAACGATTTACTCTGCACCAGATTCTTTTTAGCTCGCATTTTCAATTCATCATTGAGAAGTTTCTTCAACACTTCCAGTGCAATATTTTTGTGTTCCATCCCCTTCAGTTCCAATAGAAACTCTTCAGAGAGAATGGATATATCAGGTTTTTTGATACCAGCAGCATCAAATACGTCTATGACCTGTTCAGAAACCAGTGCTTTATCGATCACCTGCCTAATGGTTGTTTCGATTTCTTCATTTGTCTTGCCTGCCCCAGTACTATCAAACTTTGCCAATCGTGCCTTCACAGCCTGAAAGAAGGCAACTTCGTCTTTTGCATCCATAGCCTGTTCATGCGGGATGGCAATTGCGAAAGCCAATGACAAAGCAGTGACCTCATTGATATAGCGCTTTTTGCCATCATCCAGACCTAAAACATGCTCTTCTGCTGCCAGTATCATTGACAGTTTCTGTGAAGTTTCAGCGACAAAATAATCTTCGTAAGCAAAGCCATGATACATAGCCGACACTACTTCTATCTTTTCAAGCATCAGTCTCACAGCTTGTTCTTGTGCCAGGGTCGGATCGCCTTTGCCTCCTGCATCAGAATAGAACGATAACGCCTGCTTCAGATCTGAAGCTATCCCCAGATAATCGACAACTAATCCACCAGGCTTGTCTCCGTAGACGCGGTTTACCCTGGCAATGGCCTGCATCAGGTTATGTCCCTGCATCGGCTTGTCAATATAGAGCGTATGCAGACACGGCGCGTCAAAGCCGGTCAGCCACATATCGCGCACTATAACCAGCTTCAGCTCGTCGTCACCGTTTTTCATCCGTTCAGCCAGCGCCTTGCGTTGCTGCTTGGTCGTGTGATGTTTGGCAAGTTTTGGGCCATCAGATGACGATGCTGTCATTACTACCTTAATGACGCCCTTGCTTAAATCATCCGAGTGCCAATCAGGTTTCAGCTTGGTGATTTCTTCATACAGCTCAACTGCAATGCGACGGGACATACTCACGATCATACCCTTGCCTGCAAACACCTCCTGTCGAGCTTCAAAATGGCTGACTATATCCTGAGCGATGTTCTTGATTCGATTTTCACTGCCCACCAAGGCTTCCATCTGGGTCCACTTGGCCTTGGCTTTCTGTGGGTCGGTCAACTCATCCTGGCTCAGCGTTTCGTCCAGTTCTGCAATCAGCTTTTTACCCTCTTCACTGAGGGCGACTTTCGCCAAACGGCTTTCATAGTAAATGCGAACTGTCGCGCCATCTTCCACGGCCTGGGCAATGTCATAAACATCAACATAATTGCCAAACACCGCAGGCGTGTTCACATCCGTTTTTTCTATAGGTGTGCCGGTGAAACCCAAATAAGTTGCATTTGGCAGAGCGTCACGCAGATATTTGGCGAAACCATACACAATCTTTTTGCCGATCACATTACCTTGTGCGTCCTTCACATCAATGGTTTTGGCCTTAAAACCGTACTGGGTGCGATGCGCTTCATCCGCAATAACCACAATATTGCGGCGAGGCGACAACTGGTCATACACATTGCCATCTTCCGGCTGAAATTTTTGGATGGTGGTAAAGATCACCCCACCTGATGCCACTTTCAGCAAATCTTTCAACTGTTGTCGATCTTCAACCTGCTTCGGATCTTGTCGCAGCAATTGCGAAGAAGCCGCAAAGGTATCAAACAATTGATCGTCAAGGTCATTGCGGTCAGTAATCACCAATACCGTCGGATTATCCAGAGCAAGCACAATCTTGCCAGTATAAAACACCATTGAAAGCGACTTGCCGCTCCCTTGCGTATGCCAGACCACCCCGGCTTTCTGGTCGCCTTTAGACTGTGTCTTTACACTTGGTACGCCATAACTTTCCGGCGTCTCATTTACCCGTAGGGGCAAATAATCATTTGCCCCTACAGCAACAGCACGCAAGGTCGAAACCACCGCCGCATTCACCGCGTAATACTGGTGATACGCTGCCACTTTTTTAACCGTGGTAATGCTAATGACGCCAGTGTGCAGGTCTTCTTTTTTGGATTTCTCAAACACCACAAAATGTCGAATCAAGTCCAGCAGCGTTGCCTTATTCAACATGCCGTTAATCAAGGTTTCCAGTTCCGTAATCCGTTGTAGGGGCAAAAGATTTTTTGCCCCTACGCCATCCGCTGATTTCCACGCCATAAAACGGCTCAAACCTGCTGACAGAGAACCGGCTTTTGCCTCTAACCCGTCAGAAATTACCAGTAAAGCATTATAGGTAAACAGAGTTGGGATAGCCTGTTTGTAGGTTTCCAATTGCTGATAGGCTGACTTGATGGTGGCATTTTCATCGACAGCATTTTTCAGTTCCATCACCACCAACGGAATGCCGTTCACAAACAGAATCACGTCAGGGCGTTTGTTCTGATTGTTTTCAATCACGGTGAACTGATTCGCCACCACAAACTCGTTATTTTCAGGATTAGCAAAATCAATCAGCCACACCAGATCACCGCGATCATTACCATCTTGCTGATAGCAAACCCTTACGCCTTCAGTCAGCATGCGGTGGAAAGCCTCGTTGTTGGCAAGCAGTTCGGGGGAATGGATACGTTCGACTTCTTTAATGGCTTCCTGTTGAGCAGCTAAAGGAACAGATGAGTTGATGCGTCGCACCGCTGTGCGTAAGCGTTCTGACAGCAATACCTCGTCATAACGGCTTCGCTCGGGTCGGTCGGCATCAGGAGCAATATCCGGTGCATAGACATAGGAATACCCCAACCGTTTAAATAGCTTGATGGCGAAGGCTTCAATGGCATTTTCAGTTAGGCGTTCCATTATGCTGAGTCCTTGTATTGGGCATTGTAGGGGCAAAAGATTTTTTGCCCCTACGTTTTTTGCCATTACGACGGGGATATTGCCCCCATTTTACACATGGTAGGTATCTTCCTGCCATCTTTGTGGATTGTATTCGATGTATTCCGAGATTTTCAAATACGCTTCTTCATTGCGTATAATGTGTTCATGATAGTTGCGTTGCCAAACCTGATGGGTATCAGTGTGCTCGTGGAACCATTTGGTAACGCCTATTTTGAATCCACGAACAATTGATCCAACCGTTTTTGATGTACCATGTTTCATTGCCGTTTCCACGTTTAGTAGGGGCAAAAAATCTTTTGCTCCTACATTATTTGCGCCCGCAACGATGTCCCGTATTTCGACAATGCCATGGATATGGTTCGGCATTACCACAAAACCATCAAGAATGACCTGTGGAAAATGAACTGGTATTTCCCGCCAGCATTTCTCCACCAGCACCCCTGCGTCATTTGCCACCATTTTCCCGTCATCAATTTTTCCAAACAACGGCAGCCGTTCGTGTGTGCAAATGGTGACAAAATACAAACCTGCCTGTGAATAGTCATATCCACGCAGTCGAATTGATTTTCGATGATGGATTTCAGGATTGAATTTCATAAATGCATTTCACCATGTTGGGGCAACAATATACGCAATTAATGCATGACGTATTCTACGCCACCACTGTAGGGGCAAATAATTATTTGCCCCTACAATGCCGGGCATCACTGTTTCACCCGCACTTCACCGCTCATCAGCTTGGGTAAGAGGGTGTCGCGGAGTTTTTCGAGGGTTTTTCTCTGCCTGGCGATTACAATTTGTTTGTTCAGCAGTGGTGTCATTTGCTGTGACATTTCATCAAACTCAACCTTACCCGGAACGAGTACCATAGCGGCATCCAGATCACCTCTTTTGATATGCCCCATGGTTGTAGCATGACTTGAAGAAATAGCGATAAACTCGGCTAAGTAATGCTTACACCACATCAAGTAATACCATTTAGGAAATTCTGTTGATGACACTTTGAAGAGGTGCTGATTCAAGACGCATTTTTCACCATCCCAAACCTTTACCATCAGCGATGCTGACCAAGCAAAGATTACGTCACCAGCTTCGACAATATATTCAGGTTTTACCTTGCTTGATACCCAATCGGATGATTCGGATAGGCCAATACCCAGGTCTTTAATTTTCAAAACCGGCAGCTTTTCCAGGTCATTTAGTGGCGGATATTTTTGACAGGCCAGGCCATTGAGGAAGTTAGCGATACTGCTTAGTGGTTTTTCTTCCCAATCCTCCCGCGCCTCAACCACAAACCACTGCCTGAAAAGCGTTTCCGCCATGGCTTCAAGGGTGGCGTTTTGGCGGTGCAGCAGGTCGATTTTGTCATCCAGGCTGCTGAGGACGGCGGCGATGGCTTTTTGTTCGGGGAGAGGAGGAAGAGTTAGGCTTAATGCTTTCAATGATGACAAATTCAAAGTTGGCTGAACTGTATCATTTGTATTTCCGTACATCTGGAACTTTAAATATTCTGACTTGAAGCAGTATTTGATAAAGCGCTTATCGAAATCTTCTTTAATTCTAGCAACGCTGACGGCTCTCGCGACATTCCAACCTTTTAGAGAGTCGGGAACTATTGCACATTCGCCTACGCTACCAACGACAGTAATTAATAGCTCACCACCTTCTAACCTTGTTCTTTGGTATTTTTGCTCAATTTCTGCCGACACTTTCAAGACATCACAAATTCCAATTTGCCCATTTTTGATATTATTGACACGAATAATTGGCACTGAATCAACTTCAGTGTGTGAGCCAGGCTGAACAATCCCATATGAAATGCTCTCATCAACAAGCACTTCTGAAAATTTACATTCCCGCCACTCACTCATATCTTCACCCGCTGCAACATTTCAATGGCAATGATATAGTGAGTGCTGCGTGCGCTACCTCGCTTTTCAAGCAACCCCTTGTCTGTCATTTCTTTGAGAATACGCCTCGCCCTTGCTTCTTTGACTTCAACTAGGCTTTCCACCGTTTGGGAGGTAATAATCTGGTGTTTTTGCAAATACTCAACAATTCGCCGCTGATAATGCGATACTTTGCCAGAAATATCCGATACCAATTCGGTATTATCCGATACTCTGCAGCTAATATCCGATACTTTTCCGATGTTTTCGGAAATAGTTTCGTCCGTTAATCGGGCGTAATCGGGCACGGCCGTTTGTAATTGTCCGCCATTATCCGCCGGTAATCGTCCGATTGTATCTGTAATCGTCCGAATATCCGGCATAGGTTCATCAGTATCCGATACTAATTTAGTAGTATCCGGTACTATTCCGATACTATCCGCCGGTATTAACTCAGTATCCGGCACCAATCCGGCACTATCCGCTACTGGTCGATAAAACTCCACATCAACAAAATCCCCTTTTTCGCGAATCCGTGGCTCAACCAGACCGTGAGCGGAGCAGATAATTTTTAAACGCTGAATGCCGCTGCCCCACTGTTCGATAAAACCAAGCTCTTTGAAAATTCTGGCAACAACACGATTACGGATTTCCGAGCGCCCCTCTGTCAGAGACTCTGCGGTGAGGCTGTTGGGGAAACCTCCGGGAGAAACGATATTGACGATATTGTCATAAACCCCCACCTTGATATCTCGCCCCCGATTGCTGTAATCACGGTGAATAACGGCGTTAATCAATGCTTCCCGCAGGGCTGCCTCGGGGATCTCAAAAGTATCGGTTCGCTGCAACCCCTTGATTTCTCCTCGAAGATTTATATGATTTTTTATAAAGGCTTCTACCTGCTCCAATTGAGTGAACAGATCGCCGCTGTATTCTTTGCGATCCAGAAAGAGAGTCATATCAGTACCCTTGAAACGGGCGCATTTTGTGATGACATGAGGATATTTGCCAAGCAGGATCATCAAGCCTTGCGTGGGATAAAAAATGCCGTTTTCCATCTGAATGAGCTTAAGGTTTTTAAGTTTTTCTTCGTTCAGCGGTTTTCCCAACTCTAAAAATCTGGCATTCAGCGGTGACAAGTCCAGCGTGGACAAATCCTCTTCCCGGCAGAGTTCTTCGTCAAAACTCTGGTTGCGCTTCTGTCTTTCCAATTCAAGAATATTTTCAAAGTCAGCCTTACGATTGCTGGCACCGATACGCAGAAACGTACCCTTGTTTTTACCTTCAGCCTTCAGATAATACGGGAGGAGATTGCCCCGAAACACCTCAACCACCAACAGCAGTTTGCCGTGCTGGTTGACGGAATAAATTTCCGGCAGAATGGCGGGGTAACAGCGGTCAAAGATAATGGAATTGATCTGATCTTTTACAGAAAATATGGTTTCTTCATCAATACCGATTAGTTCGCGGTTATCGCTAACCCCAATAACCAGCTTTCCGCCACTGGTATTGGCAAATGCCACAACTGTTTTTGCTATCTGTTCATGCAGCGGTAACTGCAACTTCAGCTCAAGGGTTTTGCTCTCCCCCTGCTGTATCTGTTCAAACAGATTCATATCAGCTCCAATTTTGCCAAATTCTCAGCAATAGCCTGATTTAGGGCCGTTTCTTCCCGTAACTGCTCCTCAAACTCAGCTTTTAGCGCACTAAATCGTTCCTTAAAATCAAAATCATCCTCTTCATCTGGCAGACCGACATAACGTCCCGGAGTCAGCACATAATCCAGCTCTTTAACCCGCTCAATCTGCACGGAACAGCAGAAGCCTTTTACATCCTCATAGTTCCCTTCAGGATTTCGCCAATTATGGTAAGTGTCGGTAATTTGTTTGACGTCTTCGTCGGAGAGTTCGCGGGTGCGGCGGTTGATGAGATGTCCAAGATTACGTGCATCGATAAACAGAATTTCACCACTACGGTTCCTGAATTTACCATTACTCCGGTTACGACTCATAAACCACAATGCCGCTGGGATCTGAGTGTTCAAAAACAACTTGGCAGGAAGGTTGACGATGCAATCAATCAGGTTACCCTCTTCAATCAAAGCACGACGGATGTCACCTTCGCCGCTGGTCTTTGAAGTGAGCGCACCTTTTGACAACACCACACCGGCTTGCCCACTGGGGGCCAGATGGTAGATAAAATGCTGTAGCCATGCAAAGTTGGCATTGCCTGCGGGAGGTACGCCATATTGCCAGCGACCATCTTTTCGCAACAAATCACCACTCCAGTCACTGTCATTAAACGGTGGGTTTGCAATGACGTAATCGGCTTTAAGGTCTTTGTGGGCATCGTTCAGAAAGGAACCTTCGTTGTTCCATTTAACCTGCGAGCTATCAATGCCACGAATGGCAAGATTCATCTTCGCCAGCCGCCAGGTAGTCTGATTGCTTTCCTGCCCGTAAATGGAAATATCGTTGATACGTCCCTGATGCTCATCAACAAA
>CAYQMO010000011.1:0-1398 GCA_964418315.1 uncultured Geobacter sp.
GGTGTACTGCTTGGCAACCACGTTCTGGAAGGACAGCCGACAGACGAAATACTCTACCACTTTGGGCAAAATTCCCAAAAAGCCAGAGCTTCATATCTGAAATTTGTCGCGGATGGGAAGCTCTTCAGTAACGTCCCTCCCAGTAGAATGTGCCAAGCTGTTTTAATGCCGGTTCAGGAGAACTGAATGACGTTCCAGGATATTGCTCATACACCTGTCTCAAAAAAACCGCACCACTTCTACCCAAATCACATTATCCCTGTCTTGATCCGAATGGAGGTTGTGTAGGTCATGTCACCGGTTGTCAAATATATGGTGCCTTCGGTAATGGTTATTGACCAGTTTATGGATCTCTCCAGATTTGCCGCGATGGTGTTGATGAATATCTGATCAACGCTGACTACGGTCAGATTCTTGATGTTCATAAGTTTTGGAAGATGCTGTTGATCCCAGTTTGTTAGTGACTTTCCGCATGCCAGCAGTGCCACTCTTTCGGCATGCCTGCTCGCCTTTATTATTCTATCTGATTCTGGCAGTCCAACTTCAACCCATAGAATCGCTCTGCCGTCTGACCCCAGGAGCCAGAGATCCGGCTCATCGGTTGCACAGAGTCCTTTTGTGAAGCTCAGTTCCGGCTCGTAGAATACTGCCAGCGCCAGCAGACGAGCCACGAGCCGTTCTTCGGTTTCTGAAGGATGTTGAGCGACGGTGGTCTGAATTGTCTCGTAGACGCCGTGGTCAATGTCGGAAAACTGGAGATTGGTTCGATAAATAGTTGAGGGGAGCGCCATGATTACACGGACTTCTTCTTTTTCCGGAATTCTTGCATAAAGTCAACGAGTCCTGACATTTTGGAGCTGAACCCGCTATTATTTTTTCATCCATGATGCTTTGGTATCAGGACGAACCCCATCAGCAATGGTAGATTGTGAAAGAGTGCCAGCTTCGGCCTGGATGCAAATGAAATAGAGGTCTTCATCTCCGGCCTTCCAAGCCCGTTCCCCTTCAAGACCTACCCGGATCAAACTTCCTTCCTGTATGGGAAATTCATTGCCATCCACATAGAATGTACCGCTTCCGCGCAGCACTATATACAGCTCTTCATTCTTTTTGTGGGTATGCACAAAGGGCATGCCTTTTCCGGCAGGTAGCCGGTTCATCGACACTTCACAACCGGTAAGTCCCAGTTCTTTACCAAGCAGGTATTTGCCATGAAACCCCATGAATTCTTTTTCGGAGAGATTTTCCAGTGGCCCGATATCCTCTACACTGTAGTTATTATGATGCTCTGTCATAAGCGTTCTCCTTTCTGGCCATTTTTACAATATCGCTTGTTTAATAACAAGCGATATTATACCGCTTTTCCCGATGCGTATCGGCATGACTTTGCACTTGCTG
>CAYQMO010000011.1:1498-19621 GCA_964418315.1 uncultured Geobacter sp.
AAAAACGGAATCGTACCCCATGAGCAGTTTTACACCTAACGGTCTGATTGTAGCCCATCACGGCATCTCGGTTGAGGTGCTGTTTGAAAATGAGACGCGCAGAATGGTGCGCGTCAAGCGCAACTCCGGGCATGTGGTCGGTGATAATGTTGTAGTTACCGGCGAGGTGTTGAAACGCCTGCCGCGCCGGACGGAGCTGCAGCGGCGCGATGCCCGTGGCGGTATCCATCTGGTCGGCGCGAATCTGGATGTCCTTGGCATAGTAGTCGCGCCGCAATCGCCTGGCGGATTTATCGATCGGGCCATTGTTGCGGCGCGCTCTGCAGAGTTACAACCTTTTCTTGTGGTCAATAAATGTGATCTTGATGGCACAGCGGAACTACTGGCAGAGCTAAGCCGTCTGTATGGAGAATCCGTACAGATATTTCCGCTCAGCGCCTCCAAGCGGAGCGGTCTCGCCCCTCTGGTTAACTTTCTGAGCGGAGGACACCGTGGCGCTTTTGTCGGTACAACCGGGGTGGGCAAGAGCTCTTTACTTAACGCACTCTGCCCGCAAATCGATCTGAAAGTGGGTGCTCTCAGCTATCACAACAACATGGGGCGACATACCACCACCGTTTCCTCACTGCATGCACTCGCCGGTGGTGGAGAACTGGTTGACACTCCCGGTTTTCGTGACTTCGGACTGGTTGATATTACGGTGGAGGAGTTGGCCGAATACTTTCCAGGTTTTGAAAAGCATCGGGATGCCGTCTGCAAATTCCGCAACTGTCGGCATTATAGTGAACCGGGGTGTGCCGTGCTTTCGCTGGTCGAGCAGGGTTATATTCCTGAAGAGCGCTACAACACTTACATGAAAATCCTTAAAGAGGTAGAAACTCTGCAGACAGAGGCACGCAACAGGGATTGGAAAAACTAAAAACAGAACGGAACCGTCATGATCAAAACCACTTACGTAATCGGCCATCGCAACCCGGACACAGACTCTATCGCATCTGCAATCGGCTACGCAGCGCTAAAGCAGCAACAAGGCGACAGCACCGTTATTGCCGCAATGGCTGGCGCGCCAAATCCACAGACACGCTATATTCTTGACCGCCTTGAAATTCCTGATCCGCTGTTTCTCGCGGACGTGCATCCAAAAGTACGTGACAGCATCAAACGGCAAACGGTGACGATTAATCGGCAGGCTTCGGCATATGAGGCGCTGGAACTGTTCAACAAACACACAATTCGGGTGCTCCCGGTCGTCGATGATGACTACAAACCGTGTGGTCTGTTGTCGCTGCTGCGTTTGTCTGAAAGGTATCTGCTCCCGAGCCACGACAAACTCCGCCAGGTAACGACAACTCTTCAGAGTTTGGCTCGAACCCTATCAGGCCATTTTGAAACCGGCGGCGGAAATGACACCCAGATCACCTTGAATCTGTTCATCGGCGCAATGCTCGAGGAATCATTCAGTAGCAGAATTGCTGGCTATAACCCGAATGAGCTCCTGATTATGACCGGAAATCGCCGTACGATCCAGCAGGCGGCAATTGAACGAGGCGTGAAAGTTCTCGTTGTAACCGGCGGCCATCAGTTGGATGATGATTTGCTGGGGCAAGCCGGAGCCCAAGGGGTTACCGTCCTCCTGACACCCCACGACACCGCAACCGCCGCCTGGCTGGCGCGAATCTCCGCGCCGGTTGACTCCCTGGCTGATAAGGAATTTGCCACCATCGAGGTTGATAAATCACTGGTAGCTCTGCGGCAAAAACTGATGGGAACCAACGTCACTGCTGTGGTGGTGCTGAAAGGTGAGGGGACGCTAGCTGGTGTTGCGACCAGGTCGTCCCTTCTGGCACCACTCCCGTACCGGTTGATTCTGGTGGATCACAACGAATTGGGGCAGGCGGTGCCGGGAGCTGAAGAAGTTGAAATAGTTGAAGTCATCGACCACCACAAACTCGGCAACAGCCACTCAAACAGTCCGATCTCTTTTATAACTTCACCGGTAGGGAGTACATGTACTCTGGTAGCCCGCCGCTACCGTGAATGTTCCATCGAGCCGGACAGGCAGATTGCCGCACTTTTGCTGGGAGGAATCCTTTCCGATACCGTTATCCTCAAATCTCCCACCACGACCGCTGTTGACCATCAGATGGCCGCCTGGCTTGAAGAGCACTCAGGTCTGGTTGCTGCTGACTTCGGTAGAGATATCTTTGCCGCCAGCAGTTCCCTGAAAAATTACGGTTCGGCAGAACGGGTTGTTACAGCAGACTTCAAACTCTTTACTCACGATAAATACTGCATCGGACTGGGGCAGGTTGAGGTGATCGGTTTTGACGAATTTTACAGCATGAAAGAGGGGTTGCTGGAAGCTCTGGCTGTGCTGAAACGTAAAGACAACCTCTTCATAGCGGGACTGATGGTAACGGACATCACCACGGAGACTACACTTTTTCTGGTAGAGGGGCATACCCTCATCGCTCACGTTATGGAGTATCCGCAGTTGGAGCCGCATCTGTACGAGTTTAAAGAAGTCATGTCCCGTAAAAAGCAGATGGTGCCGCACTTACTGAAGATTCTGGCCAGAGTATGAGCAGCATGGCAACTGAAGTGGACACGTTGACAAACACCACCTGCGTTATTATAGTGCAGTCACACAATCAATACTGAAATAGGAGTTTAACCGTTATGCCGATGTACGAATACCGTTGCGCATCCTGTGACCATCAATTTGAACTACGCCAGAAATTTTCTGATCCACCCGCCAGCCAGTGCCCGCTCTGCGGCGCCGCCGTGGAGAAGATGATCTCATCCACCGCATTCACTCTGAAAGGTGACGGCTGGTTTAATTCCGGCTACTGCCCGAAGACAGAAGCACCAAAACCGGCCGCATGCAGCGGATGCGCATGTTCGGCGGAATAGAACAATAACCCCCTGGAGCCCTTCCCATGAAAGTTAAAAAAGCCGTGTTTCCGGTTGCCGGTCTCGGCACCCGCTTTCTCCCTGCAACCAAATCATCCCCGAAAGAGATGCTGCCGCTGATTGATAAACCTTTGGTGCAATACGTTGTCGAGGAGGCGGTAGCTTCCGGCATTGAGCAGATTCTTTTTGTGACCGGTCGCGGTAAGCATAACATTGAAGATCACTTTGATATTTCAGTCGAGCTGGAGGCGCATCTCCACGGCAAGGGGAAAGAGCGGGAGCTGTGTCGGGTACGGGAAATAGCCGAGATGGTAAATATCTTTTACGTCCGTCAGCGGCAGGCCATGGGGCTTGGCCATGCCATACTTTGTGCCAGGGATTTTGTCGGCGATGAACCTTTTGCTGTGTTACTCGGGGATGACATCGTTGATGGCGAGCACCCCTGCCTCGGACAACTGCTTGACGTTTACAACCTTCAAGGGAGGTCGGTGCTGGCGCTGGAAAAAGTACCGATGGAAAATATCTCCTCGTACGGCTGCGTTGCCGCTGATAAGGTGGGTGAGCGCACCTACCGGGTTACCGATATGGTAGAGAAGCCTTCCCGTGACGAAGCTCCATCAGATATGGCGATTATTGGCCGCTATGTGTTGACGCCCCGGATTTTTGAGATTCTCCAGAATCAGACACCGGGAAAAGGGGGGGAGATTCAGTTGACAGATGCTATCCTGACCCTGTCAAAAGAAGAAGCTGTGTACGGTTGTTTATTTGAAGGATTACGCCATGATTGCGGCGACAAGCTCGGTTTTTTGAAGGCTACCGTTGATATGGCACTTAAGAGGAATGAATTCAGCGCTGAGTTTGAGGCCTATCTTAGGCAGCGTCTGGGTTGACTTTTAGACTTGTCCTTTATTCCGACAACCTTTGAAGAAGCCAGCAGACGTGGCTGGAACGCGCTGGACGTTATCTTTGTCACTGGTGACGCCTACATTGATCATCCCGCCTTTGGCGTCCCGCTGTTGGCTCGCTGGCTTGAAAGCCACGGGTTCCGGGTAGGTATTATCGCACAACCGGACTGGCGCTCAAAGGAGTCGTTCATGACTCTTGGGCGGCCACGGCTCTTCTTTGCGGTATCAGCCGGAGCCATGGACTCCATGGTGGCACATTACACTCCCGCCCGCAAGCTGCGTCACGATGATGCCTATACACCGGGCAACCGTCACGGCGCGCGTCCCAACCGTGCCACAATAGTCTATACCACAAGGCTGAAGGAAGCATTTAAGGATGTTCCTGTTGTCATCGGCGGTATCGAAGCGTCACTACGTCGCTTTGGCCACTATGATTATTGGGAAAACAGGGTGCGGCGCTCGATTCTGTTTGACGCCAAAGCTGATCTGCTGATCTACAGCATGGCGGAGCGGGCGCTGCTGGCAGTGGCAGAGCGGGTTCGCTCCGGCGAACGGTTAAGTGAGATACGGGATGTGCGGGGCACTGCCTGTCACAGCAGTAATTGTGGTGACACTTCGTACGTTGAAATACCGTCATGTGAGGAGATCTCCGCCTCAAAAGAGAAGTTTGCAGAAGCGTTCCGTTTAGCCTACCTTCAGCAAAATCCCTGGTCTGCCAAAACTGTTGTCCAGAAACATGGTAACCGTCTCCTGATCAGCAACCCTCCAGCGCTCCCTCTTTCAGAAGCGGAGATGGATTCCGTCTATGCGCTGCCGTTTGAAAAGAGTCCACACCCGTTTTATACTGAGACAATCCCGGCCTGGGAGCAGATTAAGACCTCCATCACCACTCATCGTGGCTGTTTCGGCGGCTGTGCCTTCTGTGCTATCACCATGCATCAGGGCAAGACGATCCAGTCCCGCAGTAACCGTTCAATTCTTGCGGAAATAAAGGCATTAACCAGTAAACAGTGGTTTCGTGGTAGTATAAGCGACATCGGCGGACCGACTGCCAACATGTTTGGCCTCAGTTGCGGTAACAGAGATGCCATGAAAAAATGTCAGCGTGAAAGCTGTATTTTCCCCGCTATATGCGACAACCTGCTCACCGATGATAACCAGGCGACGGCCTTGTTGCAGTCAGCTCGATTAGTGGCAGGCGTGAAACATACAGCGGTTTCATCCGGTGTACGCTATGACCTGCTTGAGAGGCAACCCGCCTATTTCACTGAATTGATTGGCCATCAGGTCAGTGGTCTGCTCAAAATAGCTCCTGAGCATCTGGTTGATCATGTCACCGAAATCATGCGCAAACCGGGGAAGAGCTCTTTTGAAAAGTTTTTGACACGATTTCGCGATGAGAGCGACCGGTTTGGCAAACGGCAATATATCGTGCCGTACCTTATTTCGGGTCATCCGGGGTGTACGTTATCCGACATGCTTGATCTCGCACTTATGCTAAAAAAAATCGGGATAAAAGTTGAACAGGTTCAAGACTTTACTCCAACTCCCGGCACCATCGCCACCTGTATGTTCTACAGTGGCATTGAGCCGATGACCGGTAAGCGGGTCTACACGGCAACTAGCGACCGGGAAAAGGGGTTGCAGAAATCTTTGCTGCTCTGGCACCTTCCGACGGAACGGAACAAAGTTATGGAGGCATTGAAAGAGTCAGGTCGAGAAAATGATTCAGATTTGCTTTTAGGCGGGAGAAGTAAGGCGGTTGCAAACAAAAAACATAAAACATCCACAAAAAAAGCCCGCTGATGCCAGCGGGCTTAAAAAACAAAACTAAATAAACAGGTTTACTTCTTAACTACGTTTGCCGCCTGCAGACCTTTCGGACCCTGGGTGATTTCAAATGTTACCGCATCGCCCTCTGCAAGTGATTTGAAACCGTCGCCACTGATTGCGGAAAAATGAACGAAGACGTCTTCGCCCCCTTCCTGCTCGATGAAGCCAAACCCTTTTGTGTCGTTAAACCATTTTACCTTGCCCTGTGCCATTTCCTGCCTCCTTTTTGTCCGGTGTAGTGCCGGTGCGTCTGGTTACCGCTAAAGTTTCTGGAGTCTGATGCAGGAAAAGCGCAATGCCTGGTCAAACTTGCTACTTGCAACGTTCTGCAAAAAGTTCCGAAACTGCGTACTCGAGTCGTTTATCACAGCCATAAAGCGGGTGTCAAGACAATTTATATAACACGATTATGGTGCCTTTAGTTCCTCATTTTTGCTCTGTAGTTTTTTAAGCAGCGAATCGTAGCCGTTAGAGGTGATGGTTTTATTAAACTGGCTGCGATAATTAGAGACAAGACTCACCCCCTCGATAACAACGTCATACACCATCCACTTGCCCTTTTGCTTGAACAAGTGGTAATCCAGCGTAAATTCGTCGCGCGCGGCGGTCACGACCTTTGATTTAACCACGGCATTTTCATTATCATCCATGTACTCTTTGATATAGATGATCTTTTCATTGTTATACGCTTCAATTTTGCTCGCATATGAATTTTCAAGCAGTGTCGCGAAAAGATCACTGAAATGAGTTTTTTCCGCTGCGCTTCGGACATTCCAATGTTTACCAAGTGATCGTTTCGCCATTTCAGAATAATCAAAGATAGTGCTGATCGCCTTTTTCAGCGCCTGGCGACGTTTGACCTCATTTTTTTTCATCTCTTTATCAGCAACAATGCTGACAACCTGATCAACCGCTTTTTTCACCTCGTCGGTCGGTGCAGCAGATGCAACGGAAACCATTAACAGTAATGCAGTCAGTACCAGCAAGATTCGCTTAAACATAAGAACTCCTCCGTGTTATTTTTCAAGGTTGCGTAACGGCTCGTTTGTAGCGTAGTCGAGATTTGCAGCGGCAATACGATAATTATAAATGGATTTAAAATAATCAGAGCGCATGCTCGAATACGCTTGAAGTGCTTCAAAAATATCTTTGGCAGGCCCCATTCCGAAGTCGAAATTTGCAACTGCTGTGACGGTCCATTTTTTTGCGTTCAGATAGGCACTGCGCGTTGCAACGGTACTATTTTTTGCCTCAATAAGATCAAGGTAAAATTTCTTTATCTGCAGAGGAATATTTATGGCGGCATACTCCTTCGTACTCAGTAAACGGTTGTACTGGGCACGTTCAGCAGCCACTTTGGAGCCGGTAATGCCGAAATCAATCTTCCAGCGTGCGCCCAAAGCGACGCCGGCAATAAGGTGTTTAAACGGGTCGCTTATGTACGGATTATTGATACGGTCGCGGTCATCAGCATATGCCCAAGAAAAAAGTCCGCCAAGAAAAATATCTGGATAATAGTTAGCTTTGGCCGCCTCAATGAGAGCCGTACGTGCCATAAGCCCTTCCGAGATCTGCTTGAACTCGGGGCGCCTCAATCTGCCCTGCTCAACCAGATTCTCCAGGCTTGGAATCTCCGCATCTTCTATGACGAGCCTCTCAGTTCCGGTCACAAGGTTGGCATCGGCCGGCAATCCCATGCGAGCCTTTAAAGCGGCTAGAGCGAGAGCTTCTCCCTTCTTCGCCTCTTCCAGATATTTTGTCGCGATTCCGGAGAAAGCATCCAACTTATATAGATCTACTTCATCAACAGAAGCGGAGCCCATGTCCAGAAGCTTGCGTGCTTTTTCGCGCGCCTTGATAAGAATTTCCTCAATTTCAAGCACCAATTCTACCATTTCACGGGCTAACAGGAGGCCGTAATAGTATTCATTAACTTTCTGGACGATCTCATTAGCCTTCTGCTGCTTACGGGATCGATCCACCTCGATGCCGTGAGTTGCGGCCTTCATGTTCTCAGAAATTTTGCCAAACGTGTAGAGCGGCTGGATGATTGTGATATCTGAGCTGGTAAACCAGGTAAGTGAGTTAATATTGAATGTTACGTCGGTTTTTACTACAGGTGAAATATCGGACTGCAGGGCGGTCGGCGTAGGACCAGCAAGAACCGTGAGCGATATCTGCGGGAATCGATATGACTTTGCTTCATTTAGTCTGCTGGTCGCAAGGGCTATGTCGTTTTCAGCTTCGCCCAGTTCAGGCGCAGCTTTCAGAGCCAGATGGATACATTCTTCCAGAGTTAATACAACTGGTGGTGCCGGAACCTTGGGTTCAGCGTCGGCAGCAGAACTTATACCGACAACGGCAATAAGCGACCAGACAGTTATACAGATGCATAAAACGGCTTTCATTACAACCTTCCTCCGGCTAGTAAAAAATATTAAACTTTACCATGAATAAATTTACTGACCAGCTCTTCAATGTCAATAGCCGACTCAGTTTCTCGAATTTTATCATTGTTTTTCAGCATTTTTTCGGAACCTCCAGGCCTCAGTTTGATAAACTTATCGCCAATGATCCCACTCGTCCGCACTGATGCGATGACGTCGTCAGTGATGTTCACCCCGTTCTTGATTTTAAGGTACGCAACTGCGCGATCGCCGCTCTTTGCATCTAAAACTATCCGGTCAACCTTGCCGACCTCAACTCCTGCAACTTCGACACGCGCTCCCGGCTTCAAACCTGATACGGAATCAAAGTATGCGGTAACTGCGTAATAATCACCGCTGCCGAATTCCATTTTGCCCAGTTTGATTGACACGTATCCAAGGCAGAGGATGCCGATCAGCATAAAGGTACCAACCATCATTTCCAATTTTATAATGTTCATTTCAGACCTCTTTTGTTTGCAGGAGAGTTACTACACCATCTGAATCGGTCCGTCCAGGCTGCCGCTGATAAACTGGCTGATAGCCGGATCGGTTGAATTTTTAATGTCATCCGAAGTGCCGAACTGAAGAATTCTGCCTCTGAACAGCATGGCCACATGTTGGGCAACATCAAAAATTTCCGGTATTTCGTGCGACACGATCACCGCTGTAAAGCCGAACTTTGCGTGGGTATCTTTGATGAGTTGGTGGATCGTCCGCTTCATTATCGGGTCGAGGCCGGTAGTTGGCTCATCGAACAGGATTATCCGTGGATTAAGTACCACCGCACGAGCCAGGCCGACGCGCTTTTTCATACCGCCTGAGAGCTCATCAGGAAGTTTATTTTCAATGTTCTTCAATCCGACATCTTCCAGGGCTGAAAGCACTCTGCAACGAATCTCCTCTTTTGAAAGAGCTGTTTTCTCCTCCAGAGGGAAGGCAACATTTTCAAAAACCGTCATTGAGTCGAACAGCGCCACGTTCTGGAACAGCATACCAAACTTTTCACGAATCCGGTTCAACTCGGAGCGGCGCAGAGCAACTATGCTTTCGCCATCAACCTCGACAGTACCGCTATCCGGCTGCAGGAGACCTATCAAGTGTTTGAGGAGCACGCTCTTCCCTTCGCCACTTGGGCCTATGATTGCAGTAATTTTACCTTCCGGAATATCAAGGTCAAGCCCGTTGAGCACTTTTTGGCTGCCGAATGACTTATGTAAATTGCGAAGTGTAATCATCTTTAGAGCAGCACCGAAGTAAGGAAATAGTCCCAGACAAGAATAATTACCGACGTCAGTACCACTGATTCAGTGGTGGCCTTGGAGACCCCTTCGGCTCCATGGCCGGCGTAATAACCTTTGTAACAGCCGATCCAGGCAATGATCACGCCGAAGGAGAACGATTTCAGAAAACCGGAATAGACATCTCGCCAGACAACCGCTTTTTCCATCTCATAAAAATATGCCCCTGGGTTAACCCCCAGCAGCTTGACTCCAACCAACCAGCCACCATAAATGCCGATGACGTCAAAGATGGCACAGAGCAGGGGGAGGGAAATCATTGCAGCGATGAACTTCGGGGTAACCAGGTATTTAAAAGGGTCAAGTGCCATTGTTTCGAGCGCGTCGATCTGCTCGGTGATTCGCATGATGCCGATTTCCGCAGTAATGGCGCTCCCGGCACGCCCGGTTACCATCAGCGCAGCTAGCACCGGTCCCAGTTCACGAATCAGTGAAAGCGCCACCGCCGTGCCGAGCATCCCTTCGGAGCCGAACTTTGACAGGGTGTAATACCCCTGTAGGCCGAGAACCATGCCGGTAAATGCTGCTGTCAGCACAATAACAAACAGCGATTTTGTGCCGATAAAGCGGAGCTGCTTGAGAATATACTGCAGGCTGGCAGGGTGCCTGACGATCATGTAAAACGAATAGAGGAGAAACCAGCCAGCTCGCCCCAGGTCGCGCACAACCCCTATCGTTGTATGTCCGACTGCCTGAACCACGAAAATCCTTTTAAACCGCGCAAAATAAGGCCGAATGTATACCAATTACGAGGAGAAAGCAAAGGAGAATTGAATTCGGCAAGATCCCTGTTGCCAGCGCGGGCAAAACCAACTATCTTGCTGGCGGCAGCGAAAAAACATCCCGAGGGTTATAAGAATGAAGAGTATCAGCAGAGTTGTTCGGCGTGAGGAATTGTGATGATGGTTCTTACTTTTTAAGCAGTTCCTCAAATTGATTCAGTGACAACTCTATTTCCCTTAAAATTTCACGCAGCAAAGGTCGGGAAATATCACTACCAGTATGGTTCGGCACCGTTGTGGTTCTGCCATCGTCATGACGGTAAAAAACATGACTCCCGCGTTGTCTGACGGATTGGAATCCAAGCTCCTTTAGCAACCTGTCAACAGTTTTAAAATCCAACATCACCAGCCTTGTCATGCAGCAAGCTCTATTTGCTGTAGTCCCACAAAATGTGGTAGCAGCTCGTCCGGATAGTGGTTTTCTTCAAGACAAAGCTGCAACACTTCTGTCAGGTTGGCGTGAAGCTCATCAAGACTAGCGCCCTGTGTGTGGGCTCCAGTTACGCCAGGAACAATTCCAATATATAGTTTTGACTCTGGATCCCACTCTATGTAAGCGGTGAATGTTTTCATATTTATGATTCCTTTATGTGGCGTTACTGTTTCTCATGATGCAACTGTTTCAATCTCTTCCTGGGTTTGGATAGTAGCGTTGGCTGAACTCAACAAAACAACTGAAATCCATTTAGTCTGCTCTAAACAGTTTGAAAGTGAATGTCAAGAATTGAATTCGGCAAAATCCCTGTTGCCAGCGCGGGCAAAACCAACTATCTTGTCGGCGGCAGCGAAAAAAAATCCGGAGGTTCAAAAGAATGAAGAGTTTCAGCAGGGTTGTTGTGTCAATTTTTATGGCGGTGCTGCTTGCTGTCCCGGCTTTTGCCGCTCAGGAAGCAAAGAAGGATGGTGGCAAAACAGTGACAACAGCATCCGGACTCAAGTATGTTGATGTCGTCACCGGTAAGGGAGCAGCGCCTACAGCCGGTAAAATTGTCAAGGTTCATTACACAGGGACACTTGAAAACGGCAAAAAGTTTGACAGCTCGGTTGACCGCAATGAGCCGTTCTCGTTTACAATCGGTGTTGGTCAGGTTATCCCCGGATGGGATGAAGGGGTCATGACGATGAAAGTCGGTGGCAAACGCAAGCTGATAATCCCTGCGAAATTGGGCTATGGCGCACGTGGTGCTGGCGGAGTGATTCCGCCTAATGCCACTCTGCTGTTTGATGTTGAGCTGCTTGACGTCGCAAAGTAATCTTGCATTTGAATGACGAATCTGATTTCTGCTGAAGGGCTGAAAAAACTTTGCGATGAGTATGACCACCTATGGAAAGTCGAACGCCCCAAGGTTGTCAGGGGAGTTGCTGACGCAGCCGCAGAGGGTGACCGCTCAGAAAATGCCGAATACATCTATGGGAAAAAAAGGCTGCGCGAAATTGATCGCAAGCTGAAACACCTTGGCTCACGTCTGAAAGTGCTGAAGGTAGCAACTGTTCCGGCAAACCCGAAGCAGGTTACCTTCGGCTGCTGGGTTACGTACGAGGAAGAGGGGGGAGACGAGCGGAGCTACCAGTTGGTCGGACCTGACGAGATCGATGTCAGCATCGGCAGAATCAGCATGGATTCACCGGTTGGGCAGGCGCTGCTGCACAAAAAGCTTGATGATGAAGTAATTGTTCGTAAACCGGGGGGTGAAATAACGCTGTATATTACCGGAATCAGCTCAACCCGGCCGGGTCAACCTTAACCTGCTGCCCCCTGTAATCTCCGCAGAAACTTCAATTGCCCAGATAGCGTAATATCAGAGCAGACCATGCCACTCTGTTCAAGCAGCGGCAACAAAGCCTCCTCCGGAGGTATCCTCGGATAGGCCCGGTCACTCAGTTCATGAATAAGCCGCATGGTGCGAAACGCATCAAACCAGCCGTGGAATGCCTTCATCAGCGCGGCACTTCCTTGGCTGTTTTTCTGCAAATTTTCCCAAGCTCCACTGAAGTCAACCTGTTCAAGATAATCGCGCAGAACCGGCGAAATCAGCGCTGCACGTTTCTGCAGCGGTAACGCATCCTCCCCGCAATGTTCTGTCACACACGCCAACCACTCTCCGACAACTGAAAATACAACCGGTTGATAGAACAGGAATCGCTGCTCTCCGTCTACCAGCATCTCTCCGACAGCGCGCCCTGTTCCGAACGGAACCCGGTGTGACGAACGGGGCGAAGGGTGGACAACCGTTCCGGCCAACCGGGCCACGCCGGACGTTTTGTGAACCTGCTGCAAAAAATAGAAATCTTCGCCGGCCAGACGCCGGTTCATGCCGCCTGAGGCAATATATGCCGATGCTGTGCAGGCCATGGCGCTTCCAACCGTATGAAATGCATATGGAGAACCGGCGCGTTCAAGGCCGAATACGTAGGCACGCAGGAAAAGTTCATAGCGGTCAATGGCTGACTGCCCTGCCGGGTCAGCGGCGGGACGGTGTCGATAGGGGATTACGGCGCCACATGCGGGTGAACCGGCAAAATGCCTAGTGATCGCCGGGAGATAGTCAGGCTGTACCAGGGTGTCGGCGTCGAGGCAGATGAGCAGCGGGTTGTCATGGCAATAATCGAGTAGCGGCAGAGCCAGATCAAGGCCTATCTTGCGCGCCAGACCTACCCCCTGCTTCCGGGGCAACTCTTTACCGGCTGAAGCAGCGTCAATCCAGTAGAGATTGCGTAACCCATACTCCAGTTTCCAAAACGGCAGCATCCTTAATGTTTCAAGATTGTCTGCTTTTTCCGCGTCTGATGCATCGACCCGCTGATTGACCACAACCAGGATCAGGAAACGCTCCAGCAGATCAGGAGGATTGCGTGAAAGTGAATCTAATGTCAGTGGAAGGTTGGCTGTTTCGGCCAGGGAGGGTATTACGATTGCGCCGGAGAAAAGGGTGGAAGGTGGTTCGTGGATCAACCAGGGACCAACGGCCGCCCGTTTATGCAGATAAGCTGCCGTAGGAACAGAAATATTCAGAAATTACAACTCCTCTCCAAGAACGGTATTATCGATGAGTCTGGTCTGTCCGATTTTCACTGCCAACGCCAATAATGTGCTGTCGTCAGCAACTTCCAACTCCTGCAGTGTTGCGCCATCACGAAATTCAATGTAATCAATGACGGCGGCGGCTTCCTTTTCAATGACAGCTCTCGTCTCCTTCAGCAGGACGGCAACCGAGCGTTCTCCGGCTGCAAACAGTTCGCGGGCGCGCCTGATCGCTTGAACCAGGCAGGTGGCGCTCTGCCGCTCAAGCGGCGACAGGTAAGCGTTACGCGAACTCATCGCCACACCGTCTGTTTCACGCACAATCGGCATCCCGATAATCTCAACCGGTATGTTCAAATCTGAGGTCATGCGGCGGATAACGGCAAGCTGCTGATAATCCTTGGTACCAAAGAGCGCGACATCAGGACGGACAATATTGAACAGCTTGGTCACAACAGTTGCCACGCCTTCAAAATGTCCGGGACGGCTTGCACCGCAGAGCGGCAAAGAGAGATTTCTTACGCTGACACCGGTTTGAAATCCGGGAGGGTAGACCTCCGCAGCAGTCGGCATAAAGACGATATCAACCCCGCACGCTTCGGCGATCCGGCAATCACGCTCAATATCTCTAGGATAACGATCCAGATCTTCGTTTTGTCCAAACTGGATCGGATTGACAAAAATCGAGAGTACCAGAACATCGCCAAGGCTGCGCCCGTGCCGCAGCAGTGAGGCGTGTCCCTCATGCAGAAATCCCATCGTCGGAACCAAGGCGATCCTCCTCCCTTCACGTTCCGGGGCAATGGCAAGCGCCTGCATTGCTACGATGCTGGTAATAATTTTCATCTGGTCCTCAACTGAATGAATGTTCTTCTGTTGGAAACTCGCCGTTTCTGACCTCAGCAACATACTGCGTGACAGCGGCGGAGATAATCGGCCCCAGTTCGGCATAGCGTTTGACGAATTTGGGTGAATATTTATCGCAGAGGCCGAGAATATCGTGGATCACCAGCACCTGACCATCACATGAGGGGCCAGCTCCGATTCCGATGGTAGGAATGGTCAGTTCGGCAGTGATCTCTGCCGCCAGCGCTGCCGGTATCCCTTCCAGGACAACGGCAAAAGCCCCGGCGTGCTGCACGGCATAAGCATCATCCATGATCCGTTCGGCCTGCTCGTTTCTCCCCTGAACCTTGTAACCACCCATGCGATGGACTGACTGCGGCGTAAGCCCAATATGCGCCATCACCGGGATGTCGATTGACGAAACCGCCCGGATAACGTGAGCCATATTGCTCCCACCCTCAACCTTGACAGCCTCGGCACCACCCTCCTTGATCATGCGGCCGCAATTACGGCAGGCGTCTTCGATGCCGGTTTGATACGACATGAAGGGCATATCCGCAACGACAAGAGCCTTTGGGCCGGCTCGCTTGACAGCTCGCACATGATACAGCATCTCATCCATCGTAACCGGCAGCGTCGTTTCATGACCGGCGAAAACTACGCCAGCGGAATCCCCGACCAGAATAACGTCCACCCCGCCACCATCAACGAGTCGCGCAAACGGGAAATCGTATGCAGTCAACACGGCAATACGCTGGCCGTTAAGCTTCATTTTCAGGATGTCAGGAATTGTAGTTTTCTTTTTCATCTATCATCCGCCTTTATAAAACCGGTCATATCGAGCGTGTAAGGCCTTTCATCTGCTCCAGTTCTTTAACAACTTCCGCACTCTGTGCCCTGCGCATCTCCATATTATCAAACAGCTCGGTAACCATGCCGCTGACCGATTCCACATTGCGACGAATCAGTCTACCATCCTCAACCTGACGCGATGTTGAATTAACCATTTCATGAGTCATATCCTTAATAGTTTCAATTGACCGGGCAATACTTTTTGTGGCTCTGGACTGATCGGTAGATGCCGCAAAAATCTGGGAAGTCATTGAGCTGATCTCTTCCATCGAGTGCGCCACCAGTTCAACTCCGGCCACCTGCTCCTGAGTAGCCTGCTTTATCTGCCTAGTCATCTCAAGTGAACAATTTGAGCTGTCATAGATTGCTTTCAGCGACTCCCCTGTAGTGTTCCCCAATTCAACACCGCGTTGCACCAGATCTTTGGTTATCTTGATATTGTTGGCCGCAGTTTTAGACTCACTCATGATTTTTTCGATGATGGAGGTTATTTCGCCGGTTGAATGACCGGTTTGCAGCGACAGATTGCGGATTTCATCTGCCACCACACCAAAACTCCTGCCGTATTCACCCGCCTGCGCTGCGATAATCGCTGCGTTCAACGCCAGAAGATTGGTGCGTTTGGTGATGTCATTAATAACGCTGACTATGTTTTCAATACGGGTACTGTTCTCGGCCAAGCGCTGGATGGCATCAAATGAAAGGCCAACCGATACTTTAATTTCGTCAAGGGAAGATATAGTCTCCGTGACGACAACCCTACCTTCTTCAGCACGCTCTTTTACCTCTTGTGAAACTCCATGCGAAATCGCCGCATTCTGTTCAACGCTGCCGATAGTGCCGTGGAGCTGTTCCATTGCTGAGGCTGACTGGCGGGCAACCCCCGCCAGGTGATCCAGATTTCTGGTAACCTGTTCAATGGCAACTGAAATTTGAGTGACTGCCGAGCTGGTCTCTTCAACTGACGCCATAACCCCTTCAGAGGAAGAAGCGATAATGGATGTCCCGTCAGCGACAGAATCAACGCCCTCACGCAGATTGCTGACATTTCTTGAATACTGGTCACGACTTGCCAGCAGAAATCTGAATGAACTCTCCATCTCGGATGTCAACGTGTCAATTGAAGTAAGCAAACTGATACGGGTTATGGCGGATGACACCTGGTCTGCAAAGAGCATGATGGTATCGACATCCGAGTCATTAAGGGATCGGCGGCTGTTCTTATTGTCGATAGCAAAAATCCCGAACGTATCATTCTTAACGACAATCGGGCATAAGATAAAACTTTTCGAACGGAGCGGCGACAGAGCGTTGTGGGGGGGCTTCAAATGGAAATCTTCGGTATAGCGCGAGATGTCGTCAATCAGAAACACCTTACGTTCATGAAAACATTTGGCAATAATACCGATACTTGAATCGATCGGCATAATGATGTCGGATGGGTCAAAACCCTCGGTACCGATGGCAGCAAAAAAACGAAGCCGCCGACCATCTTCCGCCAGCAGAATATTGACCCGCTCGTAACCAAGAACGTCGTGCAACCCTTCAGCGCAGAGAAACAGGACTTCATCAAGATTGAGTGATTTCTGGATTTTGCTGCTGATTTGATGAAAATTTTTGATGTTCCTGTCCAGAATTTTATAACGATTTTCAAAAATCTCCTTCTGTTCGTTCACCTCCTGATGAAGAACGCTGAGCTCCGCCGCCCGCTCACGCAGTTCGTCGTCAGACTTACCGATCAGATAACCAAGAACACCGATGACAACGGCTGTTCCCCCCCCCATATACGTGTAATGGGCAAAATGTTCACTATCTTTGACAATATCGTATAATATCTGCTCAGCAATACCACGCTTGGAGTCAAAATAAAATACTACTCTGACCAATGACCAACCGACCGGAGCAAGTACGCCGAGCAGAAATCCACCGACAGAATACAGAATTGAATGTCTTTTCATAGTGCCTTCCACAACCGTAGAAAATCAGGCCTTTCCTGCCGAACCGAGAACCGTTTCGTTTTTGTGCTTTACCAGCTTTACCAGCTCTTTACGTGCTTCACCCAAGTATTTTCGTGGATCAAACTCTTTCGGATCCTTGGCAAAATATTCGCGAATTCTGGCTGTTACCGCCAATCTGCCATCGGAATCGATATTTATCTTGCAGACAGCGCTCGCAGCCGCCTGCCGAAGCTGCTCTTCAGAGACACCGACAGCCCCTTCAAGGTTGCCGCCGTACCGGTTAATCAATTCAACGTACTCCTGAACAACCGATGAGGCGCCATGAAGTACGATCGGAAAACCTGGAATGCGCTTTTCGCACTCTTCCAGTATATCGAACCTGAGCGGCGGAACCGGCTCGCCGGCCTTAAATTTGTACGCGCCATGACATGTTCCGATAGAGATCGCCAACGAATCGACACCTGTCCTTTTTACAAACTCTTCAACCTCTTCCGGCTTCGTATAGGTTGAATTCTCTGCAGAGACTTCATCCTCAATACCGGCCAAAACCCCTAATTCGGCTTCTACTGAAACATCAAACTGATGAGCATAGTCGGCTACTTTTTTGGCAAGAGCCACATTTTCTTCAAATGGCAGGTGTGATCCGTCAATCATGACAGATGAAAAGCCGCTATCGACGCACGATTTACACAGTTCGAAAGAGTCGCCATGATCAAGGTGAAGACAGATCGGGATATTGGAGCCTGCCTCACGCGCCATCTTCACCGCACCCATTGCCATGAAGCGCAGCATCGTTTCGTTTGCATAGCTGCGCGCGCCCTTGGATACCTGAATAATCACCGGGGAATTGGTTTCAGAACAGCCGGTCACAATAGCCTGAAGCTGCTCAAGGTTATTGAAATTGTAGGCTGGAACGGCATATTTACCAGCCATCGCCTTGCTGAACATCTCTTTTGTGTTTGATAGACCCAATTCGCTGTAATGAACTTTCTGTTTTTCCATTTCGTCCCCCTCTGAATTAGTGTATGCGGGAATCTCTATAAGCCCCCGCTTTTCCGGTTGCTACAAATACCATGCGACTGTCGTATAATCAAGGTTTTATGAAATTATCCGGAATTTGTATCAAGATTCGATGCTGCCTGGGTTGTGCCTGGGAGTACGGTCAGGATGTCCGCGCTCCCAGTGGAAAGTTAGCGAATCTACTCTCCGGTATATTGGGCGCAGCGCGTGGGAAGGAGAGAAGCCGGGAATTTGAATTGTGTAGACGCGACCCCTATTCTTTTCC
>CAYQMO010000011.1:19721-31701 GCA_964418315.1 uncultured Geobacter sp.
CGACCCCTATTCTTTTCCAAAACGATCCACCATATATGACAGTTACGCCAAACATGGCGGATTACTCCTGATGCTCATGCATCCCCTCCATCCTCCTTCTATCGGTTTTTCAGTTTTAAATCAGCTTATTGCAGATATATAAACTTGATTTTTTCTCTGGCACACAAGTTGCGGATCAACATTGCAGCAGGGCACTAGACCTAGGTGTGCCATCTGCAAAATTCAAGTAGTTGTCCTTAAGGAGGATACCATGACGAAATCGAGCATCAGAGACAAGGCAGAAGGAGCGTTTCACGAAGTTAAGGGTACGGCCAAAGAGATTGCCGGAAGAGTCAGCAAGGATCAGGACTTAGAGGCGGAAGGGGTAGGTGAAAAAATTTCCGGCAGAGTTCAGGGAAAACTTGGCCAGATCAAGAAAGTACTGGGGAAGTAGATCAGCTCCGCAACGGGACAAACATGAAAAATAATTAAATAAACAACCGGTAATAAGGGGAATCTCCAATGAAAGCAATAAGTTCAATATCAATTATGGTCGCGACGGCAACACTGCTGGCGCTAAGTGTACCAGTTGTGCATGCATCGAAAGAAACCGACAGCCGCATTGAGTCATCTGCAAAACGTTCATATGTGTTCAAGACCATCCTTAAAACTGATGACATCAAAATCAAGTCGAAAGATGGCGCCGTCGTATTGACCGGAATCGTCACAGAAAACTTTCACAAATCATTGGCCACGGAGACAGTATCAGGGCTTCCCGGAGTCATAAGTGTTGATAACCGCCTGGAAACAAAAAATGCCCCGCCTACTGCAAACTCCGATGCATGGCTGCGCGACAAGATTAAAGTAACTCTTTCCTTTCATCGCAGCGTCAGTGTTTTGTCAACTGAAGTTGATGTCAAGGACGGCATCGTGACTCTGCGAGGTATTGCCGACAGCGAGGTTCAAAAAGAACTGACAACTGAATATGCCAGAGATGTTGAAGGTGTGAAGGAGGTCAATAACGAGATGGCTGTCGGTAAGACCCCAATAAAAAAGCGCACCATAGGTGAAAAAATTGATGACTCTTCCATTACCGCTCAGGTCAAATTGACTCTGCTCTATCATCGTTCCACCAGTGCCGTGAATACCACGGTTGTAACTAAACATGGCGTAGTTACACTGGATGGCAAGACAAAGAGTGTAACTGAAAGAGATCTCGCTTCCAAACTCGCCAATGACGTAAACGGCGTAAAGACAGTGATTAACCGGATGATTATTGAATAATCCGAAAAACTTAGAAAGGGCGCACTGCGGTGCGCCTTTTGACACTCGTTCCCACGCTCCTGGAAAAAGTGGTTACAAATAAAGAAAGGATTATCGTGAACGTTGGCATTCTAATCGGCTACTACACTAACAGAGATGATGCCCGAAGAGCCCTCAGGGGGCTTATGCGGCAGAGTTACCATCGCATCGCCCTGGTACGTAAGAGTCCTGACGGCACCATACATACCGGTGATCCTTTTCTTTGGCACCTTGCGCTCATAATTCTTGTTACAGCGCTACTCTCAGGATGTATCGGCTGGATTGTCTTACTGTTCATGCAGTGGTCGCAGTTCGCCGTGTTCGGCACTATTCCCTCCTTATTGGCGCTCATCCCCGGATTTTCAGCAGTTGGAATATTTGCAGCATCTCTACTGTTTCGGCGCTCCCGCTACGGAGTTGATGTCGCTGTCATGCGAAATCATGCCCGCTGGCTCGTATCGGGAGAATCTGTCCTGATTCTCCAGGCGCCGGTCGAATTGTTGCACCTTCCGATGACTCTGTTACGGGAAAATGGTGACCCGCCTCCGGCACTTTTTGTCATGCATCCAAAGCGCGAGCGCCGGGCAGAAGCACGGCTTACAACACAAAAGCTCTCCCCGACACAGATACTTGAACATGCTCATCGCCATGCTTTGGAACAACAGGTGGTGCTGAAAGCGCAAAACAGTCCTGAACTGCTCAAACGCCTCAAACAGTCCCGTCTCCATGTCCGTCAGATTTGCGAAGATCTCACCGCAGCGAGCCGCCTGGAACAGAAAGCCACGCCGGCTGCCGACTGGATTCTGGATAACGAGTACATTCTGGAGAGTAATGCCCGCGATGTCCTGCTGAACCTCCCCAAGCAATATTACCGACAGCTCCCCTCGCTGGACTCTGAACCAAACCGGAACCTCCCCTGCATCTATGACCTGGCCAAGAACCTCGTCTCTCATACGGAGTTACGCCTGGAACAGGAAAATATCCTGCTGTTTATTGAGGAATATCAGGCTGTGCGGACGCTGACGATCGGCGAACTTTGGGCAATTCCACAGATGCTGCGCATGGCGCTTATTGAAAGCGTCCAGAGTCTGGCGGTCACCGCACTGGCAGACCTGCGTGAACACCAGTTGGCCGAATTCTGGGCAAACCGGTTGATTGCCGCAACCCGCCGCGATTCAAATCAGCTTTTCGCCATCCTGGCTGAACTCGCAAAAGCGAAACCTGATCCCAGCCCCTGTTTTGCCGCCCAACTGGTCAGCCTGCTCTACGACGAAGAGGTCGCACTGTCGCCGGTTCAGACCTGGCTTGAGCGGACGCTTAAAAGTGCTCTGCACGAAGTTAGTCTGCGTGAGCAGAACCGGCAGACCAGGGAACAGCTCTCCTGCGGTAACGCCATCACCAGCCTGCGACTGCTGGCGCTGCTGGATTGGCGGGAACTGTTCGAACAACTCAGCCGGGTTGAACAGACGCTGCGCCGTGATCCGTCCGGCGTTTATCCACAAATGGATTTTGCCACCCGCGACCGCTGTCGGCGGGCTGTTGAAGAGCTTGCCCATGCTGCCGCCATACCTGAGGAGCAGGTTGCAGAACAGGTTATCAGGCTGGCTACAAAATCGGGACGTGAAGTGGCACTTGACAACCTGCGCAATCACGTCGGTTACTGGCTGATCGGGGAGGGACGGGCCGAACTGGCTCTGCTGCTGGAATGTCGCGAATCTCTGCGCTATCGCATCCTCGCATGGATCATTTCCCACCACACCGCCGTGTATATGTTCGGTATCACTGCTCTTACCACTCTCTGCATGGCTCTGATCGCTATCTTCGGCCATACCGGTCCACCACCCGCTATCCGCATCGGACTGCTGCTGCTCATTCTTATTCCGGTCAGCCAGTTGGCAATTGAAGTGGTGAATTACCTGATCACGCGCATTCTGCCACCGCGCCCTCTGGCCAAAATGGATTTTGAAGTGTCAGGGATTCCGGATGAATTCCGCACGTTGGTAGTTGTACCGATGATGCTGACCAATGTGGCTACGGTAATAGCCGAAGTGGAAAAACTGGAGATCCGGTACCTGGCGAATAAAGAACCGAATCTGCTTTTCAGCCTTTTTACTGACTATACCGATTCAACAACAGTTTCACGTCACGACGACAGCCTGCTGCTGCAGCTTGCGATTGACTGCCTGACAGGACTGAATCAGCGCCACGGAGCTGAGCGTTTTTTCCTGTTCCATCGTGATCGCATCTGGAGTGATTCGGAACAGAAATTCATCGGCTGGGAGCGCAAACGGGGTAAACTTGAGGAGTTGAACCGGCTGATTGATGGTACTCGCCCCAATGATTCCGCGCAGTTGGTCTTTCTGGGTGATCCACACCAGTTGGCTGACGTACGCTTTATCATCACACTCGACAGTGATACCCAACTGCCGCATGGCACCGCCCGCAGAATGGTCGAGACTCTTGCTCATCCGCTCAACAGAACACGCTTTGATGCCGCCGGTCTCATCATGCCCGGTTCATATACAATTATCCAGCCGAGGGTCAGCCCTACTCTGCCAAGCACAAGCGTATCAATTTTCAGCCGGCTTTTCGCCGACGCAGTAGGAATTGACCCATATACCCAGGCGATCTCCGATGTCTATCAGGATCTGAGTAACGAGGGTTCATATCATGGTAAGGGAATTTATGATGTACGGGCTTTCAGCCAGGTTTTGTCCGGTCGTTTTCCCGAAGAGTGGGTACTCAGCCACGATCTTATTGAAGGCGCCCATGTCCGGGTCGGATTGGCCAGCGACATAGAGTTGTATGATGAATTCCCCCAGGGGTATCAAAGTTACAGCAGGCGCACCCATCGCTGGGTTAGGGGAGACTGGCAGATCGCGGGATGGATATTACCGAGGGTGCCAAATGCTCTGGGGGGGCGCGGGGTCAACCAGCTCTCACTGCTTAATCGCTGGAAGATCCTCGATAACCTGCGGCGCAGCCTGCTGCCTGCCGCAAGCCTAGGACTTCTGGTGACCTCCTGGTTTGTCTCGCCGCTGGTCGCAGGAATTGCCACACTGGTAGTCGGTATGCAGCTCCTCTTCCACCCTCTGGCACAACCGTTTACCATGGCTACCACCCGCAAGGGGCTGAAATACTTCTCTCCATCGAAACTGCTGCACGATCTGTTGCGGGCAACCGCCGATGCCGCTTTGATTCCGCATCAGTCAGCCGTAACTCTGGATGCCATTGCCCGCGTCTGGTACCGGCGCATGATATCCCAGCGCAACCTGCTGGAGTGGGCAGCTCAGGCAACAGTCTGGAGCGCCTCCCGCCGGGAGCCGCTGTTTGTTGCAAGTCTGGCTCTTGGAAGCGCCTTCAGCGTCGGAGTCGCCTGGGCAATCTGGCACTTCGCGCCGATCAATCTGCCACAAGCTGCTCCCTGGCTTACGCTTTGGTTTTTCTCTCCGTTACTCGCGTGGCTGCTGAATCTGCACCCGGCAGATAAGTCGGCGCAGTCTCTCGCAGAAACAGACCGCCTCTTCCTCAGACAGGTTGCCCGGCGCACCTGGCGCTATTTTTCAACATTTGTCACCGCCGAAACATCCTGGTTACCGCCTGACAACTACCAGGTTGCCCACCAGAATCGCGTGGCAATGCGCACCAGTCCAACCAATATCGGACTCTGGATGACCGCTGTTCTGGGAGCCCACGATTCCGGCTACCTGACGATTGATCAAGTGATAGACACTCTGACCGACAGCATGGCCAGCATCAATCGCCTGGAACGCCATGAAGGGCATCTCCTCAACTGGTACGACATTCAGACCTTGACACCGCTTGAACCGCGCTACGTTTCGACTGTAGACAGCGGCAACCTGCTGGGTGCCCTCTGGGCTCTTGATCAGGGTCTTGAGGAGCTGCAGCACACCCCGCTATTTGTTGACATCGCCTCTGCCGGTCTGGCTGATACCGGAGAACTGCTGAAACAGACCATAGCATCTGAAGGGAGTGGTTGCCTGTATAGCCAACCGCTCGACCAACTTCTGAAAGCGTGGTATGCCGCACCATCCGGAATAGCAGAGCTCCTTGCCCAACAACGACATATCTCGACCGATGTCAGGTCTGTTGTAGCTGCAGCAGGAACCGAACCGTGGGGGATTGCGCTCGGGCTGCAGGCTGTGGCCTGGGATGAGAACAAAGAGCGCTATCTCACCTGGATAGAGATCCTGGCGGAAAAAACCGGGGCTGAACTTGCTCCGCTAGGTCCGGTTGCGCTGCTAGCCATCAGTCAGGATCTTTTGCAGTCGCCATCACTATCTGCCCTTGCCCACGACCGGATCAACTCGATCCGTATTCTTCGTGCTATTCGCGCAGAATCTCTCCCGGTCATTGCTCCGCTCTTGCCGTGGCTCGATCGAATAATTGAGGCTTTTGCATCATCTCAGTTGTATGCCGCAGAAACCCTGGAGAAGGCCGGCCGGTTGACTGCCGCCATTCGCGAGCTTTCAGCGGCAATGAACATGCGTTTTCTCTATGACCGCACGCACAAATTGTTTTCCATAGGCTACAACGTTTCCACGGATCGTCTTGACAATTCAAATTACGATCTTCTCGCCAGTGAAGCAAGGCTGGGCAGTTTCGTCGCTATCGCACGAGGAGATGTGCCGTTGGAACACTGGTTTTCACTGGGGCGTCCATATGGCGCTATCGGTCGGCGGCGGGTGCTGCTCAGTTGGACCGGCACCATGTTTGAATATCTGATGCCGTTCCTGTTCCAGAATTCCTACGGAGGTTCACTCCTGGAGAAAGCGGCCGGAGATGCAGTTGAAATACAAATAGCTTATGGCCGGATGCGCTCGATACCGTGGGGAATTTCCGAGTCGGCGTTTGCCGATCTGGATCTGGGCAAGACATATCAATACAAAGCCTTCGGTGTGCCTGGCCTCGGTTTAAAAAGAGGGCTGGAGGAACAGACCGTGGTTGCGCCGTATGCCACTCTGCTGGCATTGAATGCGGCGCCACGCGAATCATTAAAAAATCTGAGGCGGCTGGTAGCGCTAGGTATGCTCGGTGAATACGGATTCTATGAGGCTATGGATTTCAGCCGTCAAACACTGAGAACCGGCAGGCGCGGTGTGGTGATTGAAGCATATATGGCTCATCACCAAGGGATGGCTTTTCTGGCCTTGACCAATTTACTTCATGGCAATCCGTTCCCGCGTCGTTTTCATAGTGATCCCCGCGTCCGGGCATTCGAAGCGCTACTGCAGGAACGTATACCGACCTTGCCGCCACTGCAGCTTATCTCAGCGCGACCGAACCAGCCGGCAGCGTCGTGTGAAGATCTGGTTACACCTGCAAAGATATCCTTCAGCACCCCTCATACCGCCACGCCAAGAAGCCTGTTACTCTCCAACGGTCGCTATGGCTTGATGATTACCAACAGCGGCGGCGGCTACAGCCAACTGGGGGAGATTGAACTTACCCGCTGGCGATCAGATCCTACTTGCGACAACATGGGAACCTTCTGCTACATCCATGAGAGTGATCATGATCGTCTCTGGTCTACCACATATCACCCGGTTGGCGGCACGGTCAAAGAGTATTCTGTTGATTTTTCTCTCGACCGCGCAGTATTCAGGCGGGTTGATAACGGTATCCAGACGGAAACAGAGGTCGTTGTTTCTCCGGAAGATGATGTCGAGATACGCCGGATTACTCTGAAAAATCGTTCCTCACAGCCCCGCCACCTCAACCTGACCAGCTACGTTGAGCTCTCCATGGCTCCGCACAATGCGGATCGCCAACATCCGGCATTCAACAAACTGTTTACCCAGACTGAAGCGCTCCCCGAACAGCAGGCTCTGATCGCCTACCGGCGGGCACGAAGTGAAAGCGAACTGCCGCTCTATGTGGCTCATCGCCTGACGCTAAGGCATTCAGACAAGTCTGACAAGTCGGACTTGTCTGACTTGTCAGAAAAACCATTTCAGTTTGAAACTGACCGTGCCCGTTTCATCGGCCGCGGGCGGACTCTCGCAAAACCTCTGGGAGCAGTGCAGCAGCTCGGCAACAACCAGGGATTTGTCCTTGATCCCATGCTCGGCATACGGAAAAGCCTGACCCTGGAACCTGGCCAGATCGTCCAGTTTTCCCTGATACTCGCTGCCGCCGATTCTCGCGAACAGGCTCTTCTGCTAATGGAAAAATACAGAGATCCCCATGCAACCGAACGGGCTTTTGATTTTGCCTGGGATTCAGCCCAGCAGCAGTTGCAGTTGCTGCATATTCAACCCGACGAAGCGCGCCGCTACCAGCAGTTGGCCGGTCATCTGCTGTTTCCGAATCATCTTCTGCGGGCGCCTGTCGAGCGTCTTGAAGATAATGTCAAAGGGCAGTCAGGATTGTGGCCTTACTCAATTTCCGGCGACCTGCCGATCGTCCTGATTACCATCGACGAAGTACGGGAGATCCGCCTGGTCCGCCAGATGCTCCAGGCGCACACTTATTGGCGGATGCACGGCCTCTCTACCGATCTGGTGATTCTCGACGAAGAGGCGGTGAGCTATGAGCAGCCGCTTCATGAGCAGCTTCAACGACTTATACATGCGCATACCATCACGGCGGCGACAGACCGGGCAGGCGGCATATTTCTGAAGAGCGCGGCACAGATACCTGAGGAAGATCTGATTCTCCTCAAGAGCGTTGCCGGTGTCATGCTGGTTGCAGCACGCGGCACACTCCCTCAGCAGTTGGGGGTGGCGGTGGAAATTCCGGTTATAGCTGATACTCTGGTACGCAGTCGTGTCCCCCTGTATCCATCGGCGCCGCTCCCTTTTATGGAGCTGAACTATTTCAACAGCCTGGGTGGTTTTACCCAGGACGGGCGGGAGTATGCGATATATCTCGGTCCAGGCTGCAGCACCCCTGCTCCGTGGGTTAATGTCATCGCCAACCAGAATTTCGGCACGATGGTAAGTGAATCGGGCTCCGGTTTTACCTGGTTTGGCAACAGCCAGCGTAATCGTCTGACCGGCTGGTCGAATGACCCGGTGCTAGACCCGGCGTCGGAAGCGCTCTATATTCGCGATGAGGAGAGCGGGCGTTTCTGGACACCAACGGCAGCGCCGATTCGTGAGGAGTCTGCCTATCGTGCCCGCCACGGCGCCGGTTATACCGTTTTTGAACATAACAGCAACGGCATCGAGCAGCAACTGACCATCTTCGTACCGGTAGATAGCGGTGGCGGAAAAGCGGTAAAACTGCAGATGCTGCGTCTCACCAATGCTTCTCACCGAAAGCGGCGTCTCTCGGTAACCTATTATGTCGAATTAACTCTCGGCGAAAACCGCGAGAGTTCCCAGATGCATATCGTAACCAATTGGGATAACGAAGCCAGGGCATTGATGGCGCGAAACCGCTATCACCCTGAGTATGGCGGTCGCGTCACTTTTGTCGCAATGGCTCCTGAGACAGAGTCATATAGCGGCGATCGCAGCAGCTTCATCGGTCGGAACCGGACTCTCTCTGATCCGGCGGCCATGGAGCGTACCCGGCTGTCACAGATGACCGGTGCCGGACTCGACCCCTGCGCCGCACTCCGCGTTACCCTGGAGTTGAACCCCGGCGAAGTTCGCGAAATCACCTGTATGCTGGGACAGTCTGACTCGGTAGCTGAGGCCAGAAAACTGCTGCTCGGGTTCCATGAAGAGCGGGCAGTGGAGGAAGCTCTCCACCAGACAAAAGAGTGGTGGGATGATCTGCTCGGCACAATTGAAGTCCATACCCCCGAACTTGCCGCCGACCTCCTGATCAACCGCTGGCTTCAGTATCAATCACTAAGCTGCCGCATCTGGGGACGTTCGGCATTTTACCAGTCAGGTGGTGCCTTCGGCTTTCGCGATCAACTGCAGGACGTCATGGCCTTCCTCTTCACAAAACCGGAGCTGGCTCGCAGCCAGATTCTGCTGGCTGCCGGTCGGCAGTTCACCGAGGGGGATGTTCAACATTGGTGGCATGAACCGTCTGGTGCCGGAATCCGTTCCCGCATTTCTGACGACCTGCTCTGGCTCCCGTATGTTGTGGCGTATTACGTCAGGACAAGCGGTGATGCCAATATTCTTCAGGTTGAGATCCCCTTCCTTACTGCGCCTTTATTGGCGGATAATCAACATGAGCTGTTATCTTCGCCGGAGAGTACCAGTGAACGCGCTACGCTTTTTGAGCATTGCCGACGCGCAACCGCTCGCGGCTTGACGATCGGGCCAAATGGCCTGCCATTGATCGGCACCGGGGACTGGAATGACGGCATGAATCTGGTGGGAGCCAAAGGAAAAGGTGAAAGCGTCTGGCTCGCCTGGTTTCTCTGTGAAGTTCTGCAGGGGATGTCTGAACTGTCGACTCTGCTGCTCCAGCCAGCATTGAGCCTGACTTACAAAGAAGAGCGGGCAGCGCTGATCCAGCGAACCGAACTGGCCGGATGGGATGGCGAGTGGTATCTGCGCGGGACTTTTGACGATGGCTCCCCGCTCGGCTCGTCAAAAAACAGTGAGGCGAGGATTGATTCCCTTCCCCAATCATGGGCCTGGCTTTCCGGCGCTGCCGACTCAATGCGTGCCGGCCAGGCGCTGGAGTCCGCCTGGCAGCATCTTGTCTGCCGGAAAGACGGAGTAGTGCTACTTTTTGAACCGCCATTCGACAAAGCAGAACCTTCGCCAGGTTACATCAAGGGATATCCTCCCGGTGTCCGAGAGAATGGCGGTCAGTACACCCATGCAGCGCTCTGGATGGCCATGGCCCTGGCACGCAAGGGGGATGGTGAACGGGCGGTAGAGCTTCTGCGTATGCTCAATCCGATCGAACACGCCCGTGATGAGGAAACGATACAACGATACGTGGTTGAACCGTATGTGGTCGCAGCCGACGTCTATCGCTTGCCCGGACGGATCGGGCGTGGCGGCTGGTCGTGGTATACCGGTTCGGCGGCGTGGATGTACCGGGCCTGGGTTGAAGAGGTGCTGGGGCTTCAGCTCAGTAACGGTCAGATGCGCATAAACCCGGTCATACCAGGTTCCTGGCCCGGCTTTTCGCTCAATTTTCGACATGGCGAGGCGATTTACGCAATTCAGGTAGAAAATCCGCACGGCTGCGAGAGCGGCATCGCCTGGGTTGAGATGGACGGACAGCGGGTAAGCGGCGGTTTGATAGCGCTGGAGCGCGCTTTCGTGAAACATCAGGTTGTTGTTATGATGGGCACGCCTGAATAGGTAATTCAATAGATACAAAAGGAATATCATGCTTCGAGTAAGAGTCGGCTGCAACTATGTAAAGCAGCCATTCTGGAAAATTATCGTCGGCGTTCCGCTCGTATATCTGCCGATAATTACCACCGTTCCTTTTGTGATTATCGGCGTTCTTCTGGTAAAAACGCATCTGAAATATATCGGCGGTATGGAGATAAAGTCATACTGGGATTTTGTCCCGAAATGGGCTTCCCATCGCTTCGCAAACAGCAAGCAACCTGCCATTACCCTTCCCTGGTTTCATCCGGCGCACTACCGGCTTTTCTGGATACTCAACTGCAAGCATTATTGCCCGCTGAGTGTTGCACTGTTCAAGTATGCGGCGTATCTGGTAATGATCGTGGAAAACTGGTGGTGTCCGTTTGCTCATGGCAAAAAGCAGGAGTACAGCGAAGGCGCCATTGACAAATCCTTTTGGCATGTCTATCCGGCAGAACTAATAAAACTCGATCCGGCTGATGCTCAAAACCGGATCTGGAATGAGGATGCTAAGAGTTGACGTTATTGGACAAATCTGTATGCCAGATCTTTACCAGACCCAATTGCCTGTCACATATAACAGTTTCGTAACACATGACGGTTTGCGTTGACAGAATCATATTTATCCCGCCTCAACACTCCTGTTATTATCCTTTATAATCATACGTTTACACCTTTAGCACACCCCTATTAATCCCTGGCACACAAATTGCCACATCATATTCAGATAGTGTATGTGCCGTTTCATGATTAATGGAACATAAATAGACTTGGAAAGGAGATGATATCATGGAATTTCTTATCGCAGTATTGATTGTAATCGTTTTAGTTGTCGTAGTCATGCGCTTAGTATAAGGATCTGCGCGATTAACCTTAATACACGCTTGTTGCTGCATACCATTGAGCGGGAGCGGGGTCTGACCCCGCTCTCATTATTTGTTACCCCTCAAGGATAACAGGAAAAGATCCATGCAGATCGAAATTCATGATCTTACAAAAACATACAGTGAAAACAGAGGAGTTCTTCCTACCACTCTTGAGGTTGAAAAAGGCGAATTGATTGCCATTATCGGCCACAATGGCGCTGGGAAATCCACACTGCTAAAAATGCTGGCCGGTTGGCATCTTCCTGACAGCGGCTCCGTGTTCGTGGACGGCATAAACCTTGAAGATCGCCTAGCAGTGGTACGAAAGGTCGGTTTTGTTCCAGAAACGCCCAATCTTTTTGATTCTTTTTCCGTCGATTACAATCTCAAGCTGTTCGCCCGATTATTTAGCGTCCCTTTGGTACGGGTAAATGAGATTATGGTGCAATTTGACCTGCTCCCTTTTCGAAAAAACAGGGTTCAGGTCTTGTCAAAAGGGTTGCGGCAACGGGTAAGGGATACAGAAATTACAAATATACCGTTTTAGGCTGAATTGTTATATCCCAC
>CAYQMO010000012.1:0-10107 GCA_964418315.1 uncultured Geobacter sp.
TCCTCATAGGGAATGCCGATGCAGATTTCCTCCAGCACCGTCCGGAGAAAGCGGCATGGCTCCTGACGCAGTTCTTCTTCCAGACCAAGCCACCCATCTTTTTCAAAACGCTCTCCCCACAGGCTGAGTTTATCGTACAGTTCCTGACGGCTGTAGGCATCAAATGACGCGCGGTGCGACTCCTTGGGCCATGCGCCTATATCGATACCGCTGACAGATTTATCGTTCAAGAGGAGTGCGATCTCGACCCAGGATATTTGTCCCCTGTTTTCGATACTGTCGCAGAAGCGCCGCAGCATCAGAAATTTCTGTTCCCGCACCCTGACCTTGCTGTCCGCCGGCAAGCTGTCTGGCTTGTTTTTTCCCAATATTACCTCAAGCCCCCAGCGGAAGAGCGGATTTTTCTCCTTGGCCAACGCCTTGGGGAGCCAGGGGTTTGATGACTGGATCGGCTTATAGTTTTCGTCGTACTTTTTGGTATATCTCCGGCACTTGCAGTTGATATGGACAATCTTCTCCACCACCTGACGACGAGTGTACTGTTCCAGGCTGGGATGATTGGGGTAATTGTCTAGCAGACTTTTCCGTTCATCTGCCCGGTTCCGTTGTTCTCTCCGGCGCTCAACCTGCCGTGCCAGCCTGGAATTGCGCTGTTCCAGTCTCTCCTGTTGTTTCCCGGTAGCTGGTTGCGGATTAAGCGCCAGTAGTTTACTGTTCAGGGCGGTAAGTTCGGCATACAACTCTTCGGAAAATTTCGGCCCGGTCGGCCACTCCTCCAGATCAATCACCTCCTGTGGAGTAAGAAACTGGTACACCACCCCTTTGACATCGTCACTACACCAGTGGGTCAGACAGAGTTTTTCCTCTTCGGAAAGTAGTGCGACAAAATCACGGATGGTGCGGTTAGGCAGTCGGAGCAGGGTTGCGACCATCCCCTCGGCAATCTCCTTGTTGGCGCTACTCTGCTCAACCTGCTGTTCACATTTCTTTGGCCTACCCAGGGTTTTTAGCCGTTCGCGCAGTTTCTTTGTCAGGTATTCATTTCGCTGTTCCAGAGCCTCACTGGCCACAGGTGGCGGATAACCAAGAGACAAGAGTTTGCCCCGTACGATCTCCAGAGCCGCCAGACGCTGCGGCGTGTAATCAAAATCCCGGTGTTCCTCCGCCAGAGGTAACACCTGTGTATCATCCATAAAACGGGCCACCAGCCCGCGCAGATCGTCAGTGCAGAGCGAGCATATTATTTCCAACTCGCGTGGTGTCAGCAGAGCTACTACCCGTTCGATAGTCTCGTCCGGCAGCATGACAATGTGGTGCTGAATCTGCCACAGGAGAGAAAGATAGTACCTGCGGGTGGTTTTATGGGGTGGGTAGGATGGCATGTCAAATTCCCTTCCTGTTTATGGTAAACATCACTCGCAATTCTCCACCACCAGCAGTTCCCGTGTGTTAAGGTTCAACGCCACCAGGTTGCCGTAACTCATATGCCCTTTATCATAGCAGCCATTATCCAGGCAGATGACCGGTTTATCGAGTGACGCGCGGATTTCAAAAAGGGGAGTCGTGGTGTGACCGCACAGTACCGTGCGCCCGCCAATTTTGTCCGGTTGCACCCGAGACTCACGCTCCCAGAGCATAAAAAATTCTGGAGTTTCATTTATCGGATCGGCAACACCAAAGTGCAAACCGGCGTGCACCAGGACATAATCATCCAGCACTCGAATAAGCGGCATTGAGGAAAGGAAATCAAAATATTTCCGGGGAATATCCTCCGGCTGTTTTACACCAAAATCATGAAGCGTAGTTACACCACCGTTCCCTTTCCACCTGTTTCCGGCTTCAAAACTCCCGGCAGATTTAAGGAACATGGATTCATGATTCCCCATCAGCGGGCGAATATCGTAATCTTTCTCCCAGATCAGGTGCAGAAGGTAGTCAAGCACCGCTTTGCTGTCAGGGCCTCGGTCAATGTAGTCGCCCAACAAAAAGAGGATATCATCCGGCCCCAGTTGTATAACTTCCTCAACCATCTTCCGTAACGAGCGAATGCAGCCATGTACATCGCCAATGGCATAGCGGTTGGGAACAAACGGTTTGGAAAATTTGCCACCCGCCCAGGGTGGATCAATTTTTTGAATTTCTGTCATATTGCCTCTGGCTTTAGGGCCAACTCTTTGCCTGTTACCTGATCAATTTATGCATAATCTTTTCAATGTAGTTTTCATCGTCGATGACTTTGGCTGGTGTAATTGTCACTCAACGAATTTCAGCAAATACTTCATCAAGCTGCGCCGCATACACGGTATCGCTATCTGCAAACTCAAGGACATCGTAGGGAACACCCCAAACCAAAGGGGTACGCCGGTCCGGCAGATCAAAGAAGAAGTTAAAAATTTGTCTCCACAGCGGCAGCGGCTCCAGATCTAACATAACCGGAACTTCGTTGGAGTAACGCTCGTCAGAGAATTCTGCTATCTTGCCGGAACTACCTGCCGGGATTACGGTTTCTTCAGCCATAAAATCCTTTGTCAGCCAGACCTTACGATCAAGAAATAGCTGTGCTTCCATACGATGTTTGTCATGGCGGTCATAGCGTCCCTGCCAACCAGCAAGGGAGCGGGAAGGCACGTCTATCGGCGTGCCGCAAAGGTGGTTACTGACCACTTCGGCATAGCCCCAAGCATTGAAAGGGAGCGGTTGATAGACAAAGAATGAATCGCTATACGGATAGCCTAAGGTCGCCAATGGAGGGTTTTTATAGCGGATATACGGATCTGGCCCGGAAACCCGATACAGAGCAAACAATTCATCAGCGGTCATGCCGTGACGATGCAGGCTTGACAAGGCATCATCAACAATCCACATGGCTGCGCCAAGAGCTTCATCATAATTACCTTGCCAATCAAATGTCAGTTCCTCTGTCGTGATCCAGGTGCCATTCTCGTCACGACGACTTACGTACACCACCTGAACCCGCACATTTTCTCTTGTCTGTGAAGCCTCAAACCCTTTGGCGCAGAGCATCCCAGATATACGGCGGTTTTCAGCATAATTATCCTGCTCCAAACGGCATATTTCTTCCTCCGTTGCATCTGAAGGATAGCCGCTGCGAGGCTCTAAAACCGGCAATCGTTCATCTCGTCGATTATGACGAATACGCATGTGGTCGGGAAACATTTGGTGATAGCTATATGAAAAATAGTAGTCGAGATAGTCACCGTCGGCATCAACTCCAAAGCGATATGGCACTTCCAGCGGGTAGCCGTCATCGCCGCTTTCAATAACGCCACTGCCGCGCTCAACATCTTCGTCAGTCAGAATCAGGTCATACTCACTGAAGCGTTCGTTGAATATCTCGACCAGGCATTTTACTTTTTCCACATCGGGCATGGCACATACCTCCAGCAATCAAATTCCCTCAAGATGTTGCCGTGCCTTGGCATACTTTTCTTCAAGGCGAGTTCTCAGATCTGACGGAAGCTGTGCCAGTCGCTCCGGGTCGCTATTGTGCCGCAAATCAAGATGTTTAACTCGCAAGGCGGTTTCATTACTCCTGACCCTGAGATAATATTCTGCGGGTTCCTCGCCATCGCGTCTGGTTATGGCATCCACAGCGACGGCCACTTCGTTGCCAAAAATGTTTCTTATTTTCTCTATGGATGTGTCGCTGTCTTCGACTACGTCATGCAGGATTGCAACAATCCTGTCGATTCCAGGTTCCGCCATGCGCATAACCGCGTAGGGGTGGTTAATGTACGGGGTGCCGGACTTGTCTACTTGACCGGTGTGAGCCTTTTCGGCCAACACTCTTGCCAAAAGTAACAGCCGGTCATGACTTTCGTCCCCTTGTTGATCCTTCGCAGGCACAAACGGCGTGCAGATCAGCCAGGCAGCGGCGATGCGCTCGGCTACCACATAAAGATGATCTGCTGCGGTGCCAAGTTCTGCGGCAAGTTTGGTTCGGTTTCGTTTCAAGTCAGCCCCGGCATCACGCTCCAGCTTTTCACCAAGTTTCCAGAGCAATTCAGCCAGTGAATCGTAGTACAGGTCACCTATCTGTTCCGCAAGTTGATGATGGTTGCCGCTGAAATGCGTTACCTGCCTGGTATGTTTCATAAGAATAGTCCTCCGAATTCAGGAAATTATTTGATCATCAAATTCATATTGTTCGCCAAAATCCTCCATACCTCCTTCAAATGTGCAGTTGAGAAGCGCGTCGATTTCATCCTTGGTGAGAATCTTGTTGTCAGTACAAGTTCTGTCCCATATTTTCCAGAAGTGGGTAGCCGCACAACAGCTTGCTAAATTCCTCGACTATACGCCGTGGCCAGGTTCGACGCTGCATAAGTCGCCTGTATTTCTCCGATTCGCTTTGGCGCATGTGCAGTTGTTTATCGATCTCATGTAATAACTCTTTAGTTACTGTTGTACGAAGATGGCGCAGAAACTTCTGCAGCGTCTGTTCACAGGCATCAGATGGCCGGGCATTCCCATGGGCACGATGCTGATCCACAGCGAAAGTGGCTTCATAGCCATAGCGTTCGCCGATATGCATTTCAAACGTAGATAGTGACAGCCCACTGAATGAGTCTCTAATCGAGAAAATGTGGGCACCAAAATATCGGCACTGGCTGACATACGTGCCGACACAATGTTTCATCCGCTGCCCTTCTTCATGCAATGCCCAGGGATAATTCAAGGGAACGACGGTATGCTGGTCATTGTGCCATGGTGAACTGATCAACGTCGGCCATCCGGCAATGGTCGCTTCATCTTTATTCAGGGTCGATACTTCATCTTCCATCCGGTGCAGCAACCAGTCATGCCATCGGTGCGACAGGACAGCCACCTTGATGGCGGAATAATTCCATAATGCTTTACGTGCTTCACTCCCGGTGGAGCCAACCTCAACGGCCCACTCCTGGAGGGTTCTTTCAAAGTCAGGAATTGTGATGATGTCTATCAGGGTAACACCGTGACGTTCCAGGCGTGCCGGGATACGGGAGTACCCTTCCTTGGCCAGATCGTTCAGACAGGCCGGCAGCATCTCCGGATATTTTCGCTCACTGACGTTGCCTAATTCAATGAGGATCGGCGGCATATATTGATTGAAATGCTGCCAATCATCGGATGTCTGTGGCCAGTAGTCCGGTTTCAGCATACCAAGCAGGTCTACAAGTTGATCGAGTTGAGGGCGCCACACTTCGCCAACCAGCGAAAACTCTTTTCCCACCAGATAACGGACTACTCGCAATGAACAGCGAAAGTAATCGGTCAGAACCGGAAGGAGCGGGTTGCCGGAATCGACGTTCTGCTGCAGTCTCTGGAATCTAAAATCTGATGAAATTTGGCAGAAAGCGTCGCGAAGCAGAGGAAATGTTTGCATTGCCTGCCGTCGGTAACATTCGATCTTTGAGACAGGATGCATCAGATAATTGTAGGCGGAAGCATCACCCATTGACAATAGCGGTTTGTTGCCGATCAAGGCCAGCACATCCAGATCAAGCGAACCGTTGAATTTCAACAAACCTTCTACCAATTCAGCTTTATATGGCTGTGCCTCTTTCCGGACATTTTCGTCGGAAAGTTTTAATGACTGTGAGTTTTCGACAGTTGACCTTATTTCGGCCCTGGCCAAATCTTCCGCGACAGTGTTGATATTTTGCAAAGTTGTAAGTTCTGCTTTACGCCAGCCCGCAAGCGTTGACAGGGATTTTGCCATGGAGTCAAATTCATGGGGAGATGACGTTTCAAGGCGCCGTGCGATGCGTTCCAACACCCGGAAGGGAATAAACGGCGTAAACGTCCAGATAGTAATCCCCCATACTTTATGTGATGCCAGTTCAATCCAGAGCACATAGTTGGAAATATTTCTGTAGAGTGCAATGCCGTCGTAACTACTATTGATCGCTGGAAATATCAACAGTTGCCGGCACCATTCCTGCTGGGGGAGATGAGTGTAGATATGAGCTGATTGCTGATGTGTAATCTGCATATTCTGACCTCTAAGGAGTGTGATAGTTGAAACAAATTAGACGGACACTTCTGTTACCTCAAAAAGAGTCGGTTTGTCTCGATAAGGCACTGAATTCGTTCCGTCCGTAAAATTGCTCATTAAAGAGTGGATACAAGCTCCAATTCTATCGTGACCCAAATCCAAACACCCTCTTTTTCACCGGCTCTTCCTCCATCCAGTTGCGGATATCGTCATACACGCCACCTTCGTTGGCATATTCCACATAATTCCGCGCCGTTTCCAGCCATTCTCTGGTGGATGGGCGCACACTGTCCAGTGCCTTCTTTATATCCGCCATGGTGATGTCACGTTCGACACCGCTGTCCAACACCTCAAACAGCACCTCTTCGGCTGAGGCATCAACCAGTGCAGTCAGATCGGCTCCGGAGAATTGCCGGGTCTGCTCCGCCAGCCAGGTAAAATCCAGGCCGGCGTGGGGGCGGTTACGGAAGGCAAGCCGAAGGATGGCCTCACGACCAGACATATCCGGTGGCGGTACGAAAATCAATTGATCAAACCTGCCGGGACGCTTGAAAGCCGAATCCACATCCCACGGAGCGTTGGTAGCACCGATCACCAGCAGTTCGTGGTTGTCTGTGTCGGCACCGTCCATCTGGTTGAGAAAAGCGTTGATAGTGCCGGTAATGGCGGAGTTGCGGGAGAGATCGCGTTTGCGCCCCAGTGCGTCGATTTCATCAATAAACATGATTGCCGGACGGTGCTTGCGGGCTGCTTCAAACAGGCGGAAAACGTTGCGCTCGCTGTTCCCCACGTACATATTGAGAATGTCGTGCAAGCCGATACTGAAAAAGGCTGCCTTGCATTCACCGGCAATAGCGCGGGCAAAGAAGGTTTTGCCGCACCCCGGTGGACCGTACATCAGGATACCACCACCAGCAGTAGTTCGATATTTGCGGAACAGCTCAGGATTCTGAAACGGCTGGATGATCTTCATGCGGGCGCTCTTTTTCAAGGCATCCATCCCGCCAACATCGTCAAAGGTGATGCCCTTGTCACCCGGAATCAACGGGACAAAGTCTGACAACTCTTCCAGGCGGTCGGCGTTTTGCTGTCTGATACGGATGCGCGGAGTATGTTTGTGACGGGCAAACAGTGCCAGCAGCGGTTCAGGATCATACCCTGGTTGCCGTTCCAGCAGGTCGGACAGCGTATTTTCAGCTTCTGCCGGTCGGCCATCTTCCAGCAGAGCTCGAATGATTGCGGGAAATAGCTTCCTGATGGTTTCATCGGCGAGACCCTTCTTCAGTGCCAACGGAGCCAGAAACCGCAGAGCACCCCTGTGATTACCCACTTCAAGAGTCGCTATTCCCACTTCAAGCAGCACCCATTCCTCGGGATCTGTTTCATCAGCAAAACCCCCAAGCACATTACATACCTGTTGCCACAGTCCTGCTTCGGTCAGCTTGGCGGCATACAACCGGGCAAGATCGCGATTATTTGGTGTGGCACGCCAGGCACCTTCCAATAAAGTCAGTTCGTTCATAGTATCAATCTCCTTTTAGCGACAGCCGGTAATAGCGGTGAGCCAGATAGAGCGCTATAATATACATGGTAAGCAATGCCTGCACTATGAAACCTTTATCCTGAATCCCCATGAGGGCAAGAAATATAAGGGGTAGTAGTGAGAGTACTCCAAAACGACATGAAGCCATGATACAGGTTTTAAATGAAGCTATTCCGGCAGCAGCGTACAATAGCGGTGCGGTGGCCATTATAAACAGCAGGTACGGAAGCGTTTTGTATATCACGCCAAAGAGAAGCAGCGTGGGGAGCATTGCCAAAGCAGCGATTGCCGCCGCAGTCTTGGCTGGAATCCACTCATGCAGAAGATCAGTCGCACGACCACATTTGAATGCATCCACAAGTAGGCACCAGCGTTCGCGCCATTCCTCAACCTTATCAACCACTAAGTATTTGACCACCATCATCACTATGCCCACCACTATGCCCACTACAAGGGCAAACAGCAGCACTGCAAGTATGCTTGCTCCTTCAAGTTTGCCCTGCCAGATATCGCTAATTGTTACCACAGAGGCAAACATAACTGCAAAAGAGATAACATGGTGCCAGGTGCGCTTCACCAGATAAAAGCCAGCCAGTCCAGCGATCATAAAGCTTTGGTCGATTAATTTCGAGACAGCAGGATGTTCACGGTAGAAGCCGGAGAACACAAAAAATAGAATCAACATGGCATTCAAGGCAAGGGTACGTGGGAATTGGCGGGCGTACAGATTGTAAAGAGCCTTCTTATTTGAATCGGTAGGGTCAAGTGAGAGAGCTTGTCGGAACAGGCGGATTTTCTGCCACAATCCCTTCGACATCCGCCCCTTGAGTGACAAGGCATCCACATTGCGGGGATCATCATGCAATACGCCGGTTATCAGCTCTTCAGCCTGTTTATCGTTATCCAGCAGATATTCCAGTGTTGCCAGAAAGGTGCGATAGTCAACATTCGCCGGTTCCAGTTCCACAGCCAATTTTGCGGATGCCTGGGCATTCCTGTTTCGCTCCAGTTTATGCAGGTTGAAAGCACGGAAATAATGATAGTTGCTATTTTCCGGATCAAGAGCCAGCGCATGTTCGGTCTGTTCCAGCGCCTTTTTATACATCCCCACAAAACCAAGAGCAGAGGCATGCGTGACCAGCAGTTCCGCTTCGCCCGGATATCTGGCCAGCGCACGCTCTGCCAGCGCCACGGCATCATTATGACGCTTTAGCGACTGCAGGGCATGCACACAGTAGCGATATCCCTGAATGGCCGGATCAAGGCAGTCAAGCACCGGCATCAGCAGTTTCAGCACCTCTTCAGGGCGACCAAGCTCGTGCAGCAGACCGGCTCTTGTCAGTAAAAGCGAGGTGTCAGACTCGTTTGTCAGCAGGGTGTCTTGCATACACTTGTTCACTCCAATAGTAGAGAGTTAACAGAAAATTTTTGCGGTTATATCATGAGACGGACAAAGGGGGAATATTTGGCGGAAAAAGTTTAGGCAGCCGGTTGGCTGCCCAATGAATGTAACTGTGGTTGCTCATCAGTCAATAAGCATGGCAGTATCAATTGAAGCGTTTTGCAACCTGACTCAGAACGGTACAAAAAAGATTGCGGTCGATGTCGTCTTCGAAAATAACCATGCTATTATTACCGCGTTGCGTTTAATGGTATTATATCCCCGGAATATTCTATGTCACTTAATCAAACTGAACTGTTTGAAGATTTGATTTTGCAAATCTATTATGCCACTCTCTCTCACTGCTCCAGCCGCGCCCATCCGCTCATTAACATTCTCAAGGATTTCCCCGATTTCATCCTCCAGTATCTTGTTGCCGCGCAGGGACTGACCCATTATAAATTCAATCCGCGCACCGCTTCCCCGGCTTGATTTGTAGGCAGTTTCAAGTTTGCTCCCCACGTATTCCACAAAGTACTTGAACATCTCCTCTTTGAACATCTCCCTGATACACTGCTTTTGTGCCTGGTTGACAAGTTTGTCAGATGTCAAGGACAGGGATTTCTCCAGTATCTCGTCAATCTTGCGGTCTACAAGCATTTGTACCGGATCAAAGCCGCTATGAGCGGTGCTTATTATCTTCTGGCGTACCGCTAGTTCTGTCAGCCGTTTGCGAGCAGCGCTATCACCCTTCTGCCAGGCAGGGGTGGCGGCTACTTCTTTCTCGGCAGCGGCAATAAGCGCCTTTAGTTCGGCTTCGCTCCAGAGGGCAAAGGCCGAAAGCGGAAGGGCCAACAATAATAGAAGAGTCAGGGCAATGCTTATGCGGGTTATGGTCATGTGGAACTCCGGATTGGCTGATAGTGCAAAGTTGAAGGCAATCACTGCCTGATGTTAGCTGGATCGTAGCAGAGGTTCTACTGCAATAGAATGCCCCTGACAATGCATCACTTAATCAAACAGAACTGTTTGAAGATTCCTTGCTTTAAATCCACTATCCCCACACTGTGGACCACTCCCGCCTCGCCCATCCGCGCATTGATATTCTCAAGGATATTCCTGATTTCCTTCTCCAGTATCTTGTTGCCACGCAGGGACTGACCCATCAGGAATTCAATCCGTGCA
>CAYQMO010000012.1:10207-30806 GCA_964418315.1 uncultured Geobacter sp.
ATAAGCGCCTTTAGTTCGGCTTCGCTCCAGAGGGCAAAGGCCGAAAGCGGAAGGGTCAACAATAATAGAAGAGTCAGGGCAATGCTTATGCGGGTTATGGTCATGCGGGACTCCGGATTGGGTGTTGGTGCAAACTGGAAGGTAAACAAAGCCAGATGTTAGCTGGATCGTACAGAAGTTCTACTGCAATAGAATGCCCCTGACAATGCATCACTTAACCAAACCGAACTGCTTGTAGATTTCTTGCTGTAAATCTATTATGCCACTCTCTCTCACTGCTCCCGCCGCGCCCATCCGCTCATTGATATTCTCAAGGATATCCCCGATTTCATCCTCCAGTATCTTGTTGCCACGCAGGGACTGACCCATCAGGAATTCAATCCGTGCACCGCTTCCCCGGACTTTGTCGTAGGCATTATTAAGTTGGCTCCCCCTGTATTCCACAAAGTACTTGAACATCTCCTCTTTGAACATCTCCCTGATACACTGCTTTTGTGCCTGGTTGACAAGTTTGTCAGATGTCAAGGACAGGGATTTCTCCAGTATCTCGTCAATCTTGCGGTCTACAAGCATTTGTACCGGATCAAAGCCGCTATGAGCGGTGCTTATTATCTTCTGGCGTACCGCTAGTTCTGTCAGCCGTTTGCGAGCAGCGCTATCACCCTTCTGCCAGGCAGGGGTGGCGGCTACTTCTTTCTCGGCAGCGGCAATAAGCGCCTTTAGTTCGGCTTCGCTCCAGAGGGCAAAGGCCGAAAGCGGAAGGGCCAACAATAATAGAAGAGTCAGGGCAATGCTTATGCGGGTTATGGTCATGTGGAACTCCGGATTGGGTGATACTGCAAACTGGAAGGTAATAACCGCCTGATGTTAGCTTGATCGTAGCAGCGGTTCTACTGCAATAGCTATAAAGGCTTTGGAATACCTAACGACTGCAAGAAGTTCTCCTTTTAAGCACGGCGTGAATTAGACTGCTGAAGGTTATAATTAATATTAATAAATAGCAGCATGGATGCGATTGCTTTCATCGTGATCTCCTCTGACTGAATTTCTGCTAACTACACATCAAGCAATCAAAAAAAAGCAGTATAACCGAATGACTACAGTATAATGGCATGGATATTTGGGGGGACACAATATCGATTAATTGATACTCGACAGAAGTGTTCCCTTTTCCCTTGATTGAAATTCATCACAATTTTATTCGTCACCAATTGCATCTGATAACCGTTAGGCGGACACTCCGCCAAAATACTACAATATTTTCAAAATAACCCATTCTTCATACCTTGCCATCTTCTATTTCTTCCCTACTAAAACCTGTAACCGCATGATTGTATCAATGGCAACTCCAAGCATACAAACACCTAACACGACAAATGCGACCTCGACATGTCTCTGATACCGCCTCCCTTACCACTCATCCACCTCAAATCCCACGATATTCCTGCTCTCACGGCTGAACTCTACCCCGATCAAATGGATCGGTTCGCCATACTGCCGGTATTTTTCGGCATAGCCTTTGGTTTGCAACTGCTCCAGCGCCTTACCCTCTGGAACCATCTCCACCACCTTGAATTCAAACAGGTAGATGTGGCCATTAAAGCGCACCGCCATATCTATCCGCCCCTTGTTGGTTGTGTCTTCCAGAGTGATAGTCAACCCCAAAGCGGCAAAGTAGCTGTAGAAGATACTGGCGTAATATCCTTCAAATCCGGCAAGCTGGTTCTTGCGGTACCAGTCGTGTGGGATGGAGGCGTAAAAGGAGTGAAAAAGATCTTTCATGGCGACAAGGTCGTTGGCTTTAAGCAGTTTATACAACCGCTGGCGCTGTCTTACTTCATCTCCGGCATTCTGTACCATAACCCCCAGAAGAGAAGCGGTAAGGGACTGCTGCACCTCTAGGTTAGGATAGCGCAACGTGATGAATTGTTCAGCTCCGATGGTTTCTACGGTATCAAATGTCAGGTAACCGGTCTGGAACATCAGCGCTTCGGTCGGTATATTGCCAACATCAAATGTGGAAAGCATGGTGCCACTGGCATGGGTACAGCCCAGTTCAGGCACCCATGCCTGCCGTTCAGAGAGCAGTTTGACCAAAAAAGTCGGCGTGCCGGTCTCGAACCAAAAAGGGCGGAACTCACGCTCCTTGAAGAGGAGGAGAAGATCAAACGGATTGTATACCGCCTCGCCGGTCCAGTTATAGCCATTGTACCAGGTACGAATATCTTCCCGGTCAAGCCCTTCAAGCTCAGGCGCAAATAGTGAGTCCACATCAGCATCCGTATAGCCGCAGATGGCGGAATATTCCTTGCTGATGGTGATATCCCGCAGATTATTCAATCCGGAAAAGAGGCTTACCTTGGAGAATTTACTGACTCCGGTGAGAAAGGCGAATTTGATATGGGCATCAGAATCCTTGATTACCGAATAAAAGTCCTTCAACCCCTCGCGAATATCTTTCGCCAGCTCCGGCTCATCAATGCGGTCAAGAATCGGTTTGTCGTATTCATCAACTAGAACGACCACTCGTTGACCAGTCTTTTTAGCCAACTTGATGATAAGACTCCTGAAACGCTCTGCCAGACAGCCAATACCAATCTCCACCCCGGAGTCGGTTTCAAGGCGCTCTAACTGTACGGCAAGACGATCTTCCAATTCACTCCGGCTACATATTACGCCGCCGCCAAAGCTGAACCGAAGTACCGGATACTTTACCGTCCAGTCCCATTTATCATGAACAAATAGCCCACTAAAAAGCGGTTCATTCCCCTCGAACAGCTCTTTTAAGGTGTCCAGAAACAGACTTTTACCAAAGCGCCGGGGGCGGGAGAGGAAGTAATATTTTCCCTGCTCGATCAATGACAGAGCAAAGCCGCTCTTGTCAACGTAGTAAAAAGCTTCTTCGCGGATCTCGCGGAAAGTCTGTATTCCTATGGGTAGCTTTTTTCGCATGGATCACCTCATTTGTTGTTTTGAGTCGATTGAATGACAGTACACTCTATAACAACTACTACCCCTCACCCACCTCAAACCCCACAATATTCCGGCTCTCTCGACTGAACTCCACCCCGATCAAATGAATCGGTTCGCCATACTGCCGGTATTTTTCGGCATAGCCTTTGGTATGCAACTGCTCCAGCGCCTTACCCTCTGGAACCATCTCCACCACCTTGAATTCAAACAGGTAGATGTGGCCATTAAAGCGCACAGCCATGTCTATCCGCCCCTTGTTGGTTGTGTCTTCCAGGGTGATGTGCAACCCCAATGCCGCAAAGTAGCTGTAGAAGATGCTGGCATAATATCCTTCAAATCCGGCAAGCTGGTTCTTACGATACCAGTCATGCGGGATTGAGGCGTAAAAGGAGTGAAATAGATCATTCATGGCGACAAGGTCGTTGGCTTTAAGCAGTTTATAGAGCCGTTGGCGCTGCCTTACTTCATCTCCCGCATTCTGTACCATAACCCCTAGAAGAGAAGCGGTAAGGGACTGCTGTACCTCCAGATTAGGATAGCGCAACGTGATGAATTGTTCGGCGCCGATGGTTTCTACGGTATCAAATGTCAGGTAACCGGTCTGGAACATCAGCGCTTCGGTCGGTATATTGCCAACATCAAATGTGGAAAGCATGGTGCCACTGGCATGGGTACAGCCCAGTTCAGGCACCCATGCCTGCCGTTCAGAGAGCAGTTTGACCAAAAAAGTCGGCGTGCCGGTCTCGAACCAAAAAGGGCGGAACTCACGCTCCTTGAAGAGGAGGAGAAGATCAAACGGATTGTATACCGCCTCGCCGGTCCAGTTATAGCCATTGTACCAGGTGCGAATATCTTCCCGGTCAAGCCCTTCAAGCTCAGGCGCAAAGAGTGAGTCCACATCTGCATCCGTATAGCCGCAGATAGCTGAATATTCCTTGCTGATGGTGATATCCCGCAGATTATTCAACCCGGAAAAGAGGCTGACCTTGGAAAACTTGCTGACTCCGGTGAGAAAGGCAAACTTTATATGGGCGTCTGAATCCTTGATTACCGAGTAAAAGTCCTTCAGCCCCTCGCGGATATCTTTCGCCAGTTCCGGCTCATCAATGCGGTCAAGAATCGGTTTGTCGTATTCATCGATCAACACAACAACCCGCTGGCCACTCTTCTCACGCACCAGACGGATAAGATCCATAAATCGGCTGCGGATATCCGGGAAGCGTGCAGACAAGCCAAAACGACCCTCGTGATACTCCAATTGCTGATGCAGGGTTGCGATCAAATCGGAACGATCCGCAACCACCCCGCCACCAAAGCTGATCCTGATTACCGGATATTTCACCGACCAATCCCACTTGTCATGAACATACAGACCGTGAAAAAGCGGCTCATTCCCCTCGAACAACTCCTTCAGGGTATCCAGAAACAGGCTCTTGCCAAAGCGTCGGGGGCGGGAGAGGAAGTAATATTTTCCCTGCTCAATTAAAGTCAGGGCAAAGCCGCTTTTATCAACATAGTAAAAAGCTTCTTCGCGGATCTCGCGGAAAGTCTGTATTCCTATGGGGAGCTTTTTTCGCATGGGGTGCCTCTGCCTGGGAAGTGCCGACTGGGTCGGATCTACCACTTTCTGCTATTTGAGTAATTCTTTTCGCAAACATGTTCACACAATGCCAGGTTGCAACCCCGAGTCTGGCAAAAATACTACAAATAACTACTCAACACAAGAAATGGCAAACGACAACATCAAGGAAAAAACGATTACAAAGCGAAACAGCATGGCGAGCTTCCTAATGATTCAAGAATTGAAGATGTTGTAACACAGCAATAATTTAGATCGCTATTTATTGAAAGCATAGAAGAGTTAAATCCCACCGATTTTTAATTTACCGCCACTCTCCCCGCAGCATGAATGGTGCCCAGAAATAAGGATGCGACCAGGAGATGATTGATGCTGGTTCTGCCGCCTTGCCAAGACTATCTTTGTCCCCTTCGGCATTATTCTGTATCATCGCCAATTGCGCCATCCGCAGCGCATCGGCCTTGCCTTTACCGTGACTCAGATTGGTATAAAAGCTCACCATCAATTGTGCGGTTGAATCATCGGCGACTGGCCAGAGAGTTGAGACTACACTGGGAGCGCCGGCATAGATGAAGGCGTTTTCCAGACTGACGATATCATCACCGGAGAGAATTTCTCCCATGCCGGTGTTGCAGGCTGACAGAGTGGCAAGTGATGTTCCGTTCAGCGGCAGCCCCCAGATATCCTCAATGGTCAAATTGCCATCGGCCATAATCAGGTGGCTCTTGGTGCTGTCTTGAGAGTTCATGACACCATGAGTAGAGAGATGAACCAGGCTGCTTGCCGGAAGCTGTGCTGAGAGTGTCTGTTTCTTTGCTGCGCTGGCGTGATAAACCTTGGCAGCAGGGTAGAGCCGGGCAAGTGCGTCCACTTCCCGCTCGGCAGCCGGCAGAGTGCCGTCGGGGTTGCCCATGGCCAGTAGCGTGACCTGTTTTCTGCTTTGTTTACCACGGTCCATTGCAACCCAGAGGATGGAAGTTGAGTTTATGCCGAAAAGTGGGTATTTCTCGATCAGGTATTTTCCATCGTCATCTTTCAGAGCGGCAAAGGGGAGATAGTGAAGGAATCCGTTTGGGGCGATGCCAAGTGTGATAATGTCTTTAAGTTTGCCGGACTTCTCAAGTGGTGTAATCAAAATGTGGTAAAGGTCTCGGGAAATTTTGTCCAATTTCGCACCTGTGCTTCGGGTAGTGATCTGTTTGCGGAAAGCTTCGACTTTTAGTTTAAGTACGGCTTTTGATACCTGTGATTCCATAATATCTATGCCACTATTGCGAATTACAAAAGTGATTAACCGATCATTCAGCACCAGATACTGCAACAAAGCGGCATCAATAGGGAGTTTTTCCTGCAACATTGACAGTTCTAAAGGTTTTGCCCCCATCAGCATGGCAATGTCGGGATGAGTTTTCTTCAGGTTGGTGAGAAAAACCTGTAATTCACGCTGCTTATTCTTTTTATCCAGCTCAAGACGAAATATTTCATTCTCGGCACGTGCTCCATCTTTTCCACTGCGGCTCTGTAACTTGGCGCGTGCCTGCTCCTGGATCTTACTGGTAATATTGTCCACCTCCCGTTGCTTTTGCTGGAAAGCATCCACCTGTTTTTGTCGTTCAGGATCAGCTAAAGACATCTTCTGACGACGACTGATAAAAGCATTGCGCCTCAGGCTTAACTCTTCAACCAGTTTTTGCGCTTCCTCGTAGCTACCCTCTCCAAGCCGTTGTCGAGCCAACTCCAGATAGCCTTTCTCCTCATTCTCCAATTCTACACTATCGTTCGATTTGTATGTACGTGCGAGTTCCACCCCTTTTTCAAGATTAGCCTTGCCCAGACTAATCTGTGCAGATCCAAGGCTTCGATGAATCATTCCCTTCAAACGCTGAGCCTGGTCATGCCAGCGGAGGTCTTTTCTGTCACGCGCCAACGCATCAAGCGCAGCGTTGTATGCTTGGAGAGCAGCGGAAATATTACCTGACGCGACCAGACACTCACCTTTCAAGAACAGCACTGATTCAAGAAAAAGTTCTTCGTAATCATCCTCCTCACGTCTGGTAATGTATTGGATATATCCCTCAGCCTGGCTGACTGTAGCAAGTGCGTCCGAATACTTGCCAAGCTTGATTTGAGCATGGGATTTGATCAGTAAAGAAAGGACAGAGAGTGCGGTGTCGTATCTGGGATCAAGTAATTTGAGAGATTCTTCGGCAAAATGGAGCTGCATGGCATGATCGCCATTTTCCCTGGCGCTCAGGGCTCGGAGACAATCGAGCATGGCATCCAGCTGAAGGTTTTGTGAATATGCCGTAACATTTTCCGGAAGATCAGCCGTAAGTAAATAACGCCGGAGAGCATTAAAAAATAGCGGATGAGATGATGCCTGCAAACCAACCATAATCGCCATAATGTTGCCACGTTCACCTAAATCGCGCAGCATCTTTTTCAGCAAGAAGTTTGCATCTCCATCATCACGAGATTTAGAAGCTGTTTTCAGAGTATCAACAAGCCAGTTTTCAGGTATATATCCGCCCGAATTCAAGGCCAGAAATACATAAGGTGCTTTTTTTGAGGGGGCTAGCTCCATAAGTGCGGTCAGGGCATCACTATTTTTACCATCTATCTTTAGTAGATAACTTAAAGCAGATAAGCTTACAAAAATATTATCATCTTTAATCGTTGATTGCAGAGACTGCACGATTGATGAGTCATTTAGCTTACCAAGCACATTGATTGCCACCATGCGTACAAAATCTATTTTATTTTTCAATGCATCCACTAAAAATGGCCTCGCATAAATGTCATTACGATTTGATAGGATATATGCGCTAAAAAGCCTTTCTTGGTATTTACTACCGCTGTCAACTATATCGCGCAGAACCGGCACTGCTTCGTCAGGACTGCTTTTCATAACGCCTATTGCCGCCCAAAAACGTATTGAATAATCACTATGATTCATTAACGTTCTCAGATAGTTAAAAGCTTCCGAAGAGAGCGTTTCCATGGTGGCTATAGCAGAAATTACAGTGGTTAATTCAGATAAGTCCTTGGCAGTCCGGGCTTTCCCCAGCAATAACGGCACAAAATCCTGATTCCCTATTATCGCGGCAATAACGTAACCTTTATTACGTTCAATTTCATTTTCTGATTGAATCAGAGTTTTTACTCTTCCCAGGTGATCATTAGTAAAGAGCTTTTTAATATTATGTAACAGCTTTTCATCTAGTCGTTTTTCATCATCAAATGAGCCGGATAGAATCCATTCGCTTACATAATTTCCCAAAGCCGGTATGAATAAGATAGTAGAAATATTGAACAGCCCTATTTCGTTCGAGAGACTTGAAACAAGAAATTCAAAAGCGGATGGATCGTTATGCTGAGCCAATGCCAAAACTACCTGAATTTTGACTTTCTTATCCTCATCAATAAGAAGTTTTTTCAGAGCAGCCACTGCCTCTGGTGAAAATATCTTACCGAGTGATTTGGCAACATTTTTACGGACATCAGAAGATGGATCTTGCGAAAGATTTGCCAAGATTTCAATAGACTTTGGATCGGATATTTTTCCAAGTGTTTCAGCAAGTGCAATTTTTTCTTCGTCCGATAAATGCGATATCTTTGCAAGAGCTGGCATAACCATTTTGCTGCCAATGGTTCCCATAACTTCGATGGCGCGAACACGCACTATCTTTTCCTTATCATCCAACAGGTTCACAATAAACTGTACGGATGAGGCATCGCCAAACATTTCAAGAGCATCAAGTGCAGCGCTACGTACCTCGGAAGCCGGATCTTTCAAGGCATTATGCATGTCCTGTAAAGCTTTTTTACCGTCAAGCATGGCGACTGCTTCAATGACAGCCCCTCGGACAATTGCACTGTGATCATTTGCTCTTGAGCGAATATCGTTTATGTAGCGTCTGTCTTCAATGTTGCCTAAGGCCCGAACAGCCTGACAACGAACATCACTATCAGAATCATCTAGCATCTTAACCATCAGATGCCCGTAACGGGCTCCCTCTATTTTGGATAATGCGTATACCGCCAAGGAACGGACATATCCGGAAGAATCGTGTAAAAGCGCCTCGATATAAGAAAAAGATTCCTTGTATTCCATAGTTCCGAGGGTTTTCACCGCTGCCCCACGAACATCTGCGCTCGTATCCTTCAGTTCTGGCGCAATAACCTTAATAGCCTTACGCGAAGGTATTTCCCGAAACCTGCGCAAAATAGCTATGCGAATCGCTTCACTCGCACCCTGCTCAAAAATTCTCTGGGCAAATGACGCATATTCCTCTCTGTCATCATTATCAAACCGTAACATCAGTAACTTGAAAAACGAATACTGTGCTTCTTCGTCCACCGGGTTCAGACGCAAGGCATCAATGTAATAATTTATTGCATCATTTTTTTTGCTATCCCGCGTTACTGCTGCCCTACCGATCAGAGAATCACTAAAATACGGCTTCACTTTGGTTGCATGCCTGAAAGATGCCAGCGCCTCTTCCTGTTGAGACAGCAGTTTTTGACACCACCCAAGATTATCCCAAGCCTCGGCATAATTCGGATCCAGCTTCACAGCATCTTGCAATAATTGGATCGACGTTTTTTGCAGAGTTTCTTTTTTTCTCTTATCGTCCTCATCAATTTGCTGCCTGAGGAGCGCGATTCCCCGTGCATTAAGCTTCCAGGCGTCTATCGAAATGGTTTTAGGGGAAAGCATTCGGTTCTTTTCCGTTTCGGAAAGTTTTGTTCCGATCTGCTCTGTAAGCGCTACCACCAATTTTGATGACTCCGCTAATAGTCTATCAAGCGGTGCCGTAACACTTTCATTTGCGAGTACCTTCGCAGTTCCGGTTTCAATAACTTCCAATTGAAATGTCAATTCCTGAGTTCCACTTCTCACTTCACCCCACCAGATTGTGTCAAACTTTTTCTCCTTGGCGTAGCTGATTGCTTCTTCACGGGATAACTTGATTACCTTGCCGTAATCATCAAGTGGACGAGTGTTAAAGGTAGGAATATACCAGAGATCTGAGGTTATAGGATCTTGAAGCCCTAATGAAAGCCAATCAAGAGATGAATCGCCTGTCAAATTGCGGATTGGAAACACCATCTGCCGCCGGGCTGCATTTGGAGATTCCAGCAACGAGGCCAGCGCCTCCGGATCTTTCAATCTCAAAATCACCCAGGCGGCGTTTTTTGCAATAGCATCATCCTTCTCACGACTGTTCTTAACTAATAACTGCACACCACTTCTGTCTCCCATTTTGGCCAACGCCCAGGCAACAGAGTTCACAAGCGATTGGTTCTGGGAACTCAATAGATCTTTTAATGCCACAATGGCGGACTTGTCGGCAAGCTCGCCGAGGCGGCGTGCAGCCCGTAATTGTACTACTGGATCTGTCTGTTTGAGTGCCTTTACAAGAGCAGGTGTTGCTTTTGTCCCCAACTCACTGAAACGAGTATCGGTAATGTCTGCATCATAATCACTGTCGTTGAACATCAATGATGATAGAACCTGCTTTTCAATATCACCTTGTTCAACCCCTTCAAAGTAACGGACCTGTGACAGCGACTGTATCAGCAATGTCCGTACTTCATCTTGGTCATTAAAGCGCTTGAGACCATCTTCTAATATTTTTGCCGCATCTTTGTATCGCTTTGCCCCGGTATAGGCTCGGGCAAGCGGATTCAAGTAATAGGGTATGTTTTTATTCAGCTTTCCATCCGCCTCCAACTTCAGACGCAAGGCCTTCTCCAAAAGAGGTATTGCATCGGCATATTTTTGTTCTTTAGAGAGATTGTAAGCTTCTGAACGCGCCTTAACGGCATCGAACAACAGAGTTTCGCGCCTCATGAATGCCAAGGCTTCAGTTTCATCACCGGAAACAACAAGGTTCAATACCGAAAGATCCCTTGAACAATTATCAACAGAATCATCAATATGCTTAAGCCGCAGTTCTCCAGCGAGTGAACCATTAGTTCCAGTCAGCAGCGAGAGTGACTGGCCATCGGCGGACTTCGCATCGTCAAAAGGATATATGACCAAAAGCGAAGTCATATTTTTTCCACTAAACTTGGCGGAGCTTATATCCGTCCCATCAAAGAAGCCACTTACAATATCCTGCTGTTTATCCAGAACTAACTGGATTGAATACTTTTTCCCTACGTCTTCCACCGCACAAGCCTTGCCCGATACTTGCTTAACCACCAACTCGCCGGTATAAAGAACGGGAACGGCGTAAACAGCAGGTGAACACAAAAGCAAGAGAACAAACAGTGTAGCAGCAAGCGGTAGTTTCTTGAGCATGGGGAAACTCCAAATCATCGTCATTCATTTTCAGCACAGCTCATATATACAAACGGCCCCACACTTTCGCATGGAGCCGTAACTTGCCAAAATTTTTCAGTACAGTAAGGTCCTCAACACGGAGTCGCCGTCGTCACTTAAAGACAGTGTGACAATACTCTTCTCATCATCAACAGTACCAACAAATGATACTATTCCGTTAAGCGCAGTCAACCGGATAATGAGACCGATGTTTGCCGGGTTACGCACCTTCCAGAGTATATATTTGTCCTCCTTGACAGCACGGACAACACCTCCCTGGCGGATGTGAAAGTCCTCGTGGCATCCTTCCAATTCGTCATACTTGTCAGTTTTGCTATCAAGTTCGTTAAAAGTGCCCCTCGTGCGACAAGGTACGGAATTGCCCTTGTCTGAGCATGAAGTGGAAGGAGTTATGACGATTTCGTCGGTACCCCTGGTTATATCCAGTCCGGCAAAAGAGCGAAGAAAATAGGTCGCCAGCTCTCCGTGTTGTCTCTGAGTCAACTCTCCCGTGGCAAAGCTAACCTGGGTGCGTTCCTTGTTTTCTTCGAGTTCCAGGGCAACTTGCGCTCCGGGACGGAGCCTTTCCAGCTCTCCCAGCGCTTCTTCAACGTTGCGCACGACAATCCCGTTGATCTTGTTGATAATGTAACCTTCTCGTCCCACCAAAGCGGCAGCGGCAGGTGAACCAGGCACGGCGCCGGCAATGCGTGGCAGCATGGTTTCATCGCCAGCCTTATCGGAATCATATTTCTGGGTAACGATAAGACCAAGGTAGGCGCGAACTACCCTTCCTTTGTCAATCAGATCAGCCACAACACGTCTGGCAACAGGCGCCTCAAGGGCAAAATTGAGCTGCGGCTGAACAAACATTCCAGATTTTCTTTGAGCGATCTCTATCTGAGAGTTGATACCAATGACTCTGCCACCTGTATCTATCAACGGACCGCCACTATTACCCCAGATGGTTGTGGCGGAACTCTGCAGATAGCCGAATTTACCGGTCAACCCGTCTCGTACCCGGTTCTTGCCGCCGATAATACCCTGCGTAACAGTGTAAGGAAAATCACCTAATGGGTTACCTATTGCATACACTTGCTCGCCGATGCGAGCTTCTTGACTACTAAATTCCACCGTTCCTATATCGGTGCCCGGTTGACGATCAGTAAATTCAAGCACTGCAACATCGTAGAAAGTGTCGGCACCAACAATACGTACCGGATATTTAGTGCGGTTGATACTGAATACAAACACAGAACCGCTTTCATCTGACGCGCTATCTATTACATGCGAATTGGTAACGATGTATTTTTTACCCTTGCTCTCGATGACAAAGCCGGAGCCACTCTCCATTGCACCGCCCAGATCAAGACTTTTCTCATACGCTATGTCACTCGATTTTGCAGTGAATCCATAAGCCGAGCCGACTTTGCTCCCTTTATAAATCCCGACTGTGACAATTGCCGGCAGGGTACGTTCCAGCATGTCGGGAGCTGACTCGACCGAGGCCGACCAGGCACAGTGAGGAACCGTGACAATATATGCTCCGGCCAGCAGTGTGAAGGCCGTTACGGTGGTAATCATTTGTCTCAGGCGAAAACTCAAAACTGTTCGAATCATAGCATCTCCTTTTGTGCGGTCGGGTCAAAATCAAATTCCATCTTTCGGTGCAAAGAATATGAGAGTGCGCACCTGCCCATTCACCACATCGGTACTGAAACCGTTGTAGATTAAAGTCTGTCCGGCAGGTGTGGTTAAAATACGCCGGGGTGAGCCGTTGGCCTTGCGAAATGCATCGACACCCTGAGGCTTGCTCTGTTCGGCCTCCACCAACTCCACCAATTCCTGACCGCCGTCATCCCGTGTCAGGGCAAAAGACCCTTTGCCACGATAAATAGTCGCCCGCTCCGCTCCTACAACTACTTCTCGTTTCGTCATGGCCTGCAATATTTTTTCAGTAGCAGCCTGTACGTCTCCAGTGGGAATGGTAGACTTCAGGCTTGATCGTTTTCCGGCAGGAACGGCAGCCGGAGCCGGTGTGCCCAACAGACGCGCGGCATTTGCCGCATAGGGGCCAGCCTTTTCAAGTTTCAGAAAGGTTTCCAGGTGGGATTGCATGGCAGCAGTACGGCCCCGTTCCTGCTCAATTGCTGCCATGTTGTACATAGCGTCGGGACGAGGCGCAGCTCCTGTTGCCAGCGCCGTAAGCTGAGTGAGTGCCTTGTCAGTAGCATCAAGCCCATTATCCTTTGCCATTCTGTAAAGAGCTACAGCCTGTAGCAATGCAGCATCAGAGCTGTCAGGGGCAAGCTTCAAAGCCTCATCGACAACAGCCTTGGCCGAAGTTGAAACACCTGCCATCAGCAGAGCCGAGGCCAGGTTAATTCGCGCTGGCACATAACGGGGATCTTTTGCACGAGCCAGTTCAAGGAATTTAACTGCCTCACCGATCTGGTTACGGTAGTTGTTATTTTCCAGGCATGCTTCAGTTGAACCTTTGTCACGAGTTACGATTGAACCTTTGCCACGAGTCACGGCGGCCAGTGTCTCGGTATCCAGAAGAGCTGGCAATTTGTAACGAAATGCCAGAGATGTATCACACTGGGAAAGGCTCTCAAGTGCGATCTGATACCAGGAAAGACCCAGGTTATTGAAAACTTCACGACTGGGAAAGGTGACTCGAAATCTGTCGAAATATGGGATTGACTCGTCATAGCGACCTTGCTGGTAGTAGCGTACTCCGATTCGGAACAGTTCCACCTCGTCAGCAACTGCTGCTAGTTGCGTCTTTAAGAAAGCGGCGCGTTTTGACGCAGAGGGATGGGCAGCATCGTCTTTGTCTTTCGCATCTTTTATGCCTGCGCGCACCGCAAACTCTTCAATAAAATTAGAACCATCCTCAGCAATCACCGCTCTGGGGTCATAGCCAGCCATAGTCATGTAGACAATTCCGTAACCATCAGCCTGCAGTTCCTTTGCCTTTGCTACATTTTGTCTTTGCTCCTCTGGAACATCGGCAGCAGCGTAATCAGAGGCTCCTTTAATATAGTCGGCAACTTTTTTCAGCAAAGTTTTGTCGCCGGCACCTACAAATCCTTTCATTGACTCAATAGCTGTTGAATGCCACATATCATTTTTTGCATGGTGAGCCAATTCATGTGACAACAGAAAAGCCAGCCGGGAATCACCTTTTTCAGATGATACCCCTTGATAGCAAATTGCCAAAGCCTCTTGAGAAATTAGCACCGTTCCATCACTAATTGCATCAGCCCATTTGTCACTCCCTTTTTTTAACAGCAATAGATGCGGCGGTCGAGCAGATGTACTATCAGCGGCAGCGGCTACGCGGCTAAAAACCTGTTCGGCTCGCACAACCAAAGGATCATCCTTTGAGGTCAACCTGCGGAACTTTTTTTCATTCCAGGCTGCTGTACCGCTTGGATCTTGAGGAGCTGCCATGACGTTTGCCGACAAAGCAACAACCATGGTCACTACCATAACAATCACTCGCTTCACTGATGCCATCCTTTTACCCCTTTCGACTGCAGGCAATGTGCATGTATGTGATGCTGCTTTATCTGATAAAAGCGTCAATACATTTCAACAATCTCATTCAAAGTACGCTTGATCAAACGAACATCCTTTTCAGTTCCTGATGGTGACGCAACAAGGGCATCGAGCTTTTCCAGTGAACGCCACACGGATTCCGGCATATCATCTTCCTTGATTCCGTCTTTGAATATCCGAATCGATGCTCGATCCGCAAACTCCATAAGTTTTTCTGCGCTGGTCAGACGTCCGGCTTCACTCCATACCCCGAAACGGAAGGTAAGCCCCTGCCCATTTTCCACGGAATGTTGCTCGATCTTGTTGACCACATTCAGATACCGCTGCCGCACATCGACAGTCGCATCCTCCCGCAGCAACTCCTTGATCCCCATTGCCTCCGAATCCTTCCCCATCAACTCTGCCAAACGCTCGACCGCACCGCTTCGGGCTGTGGTATCCCCGCCTTTGAGGGCTACGGCAAGGTCAATGGATGCCACCCCGACGCGAAAGGCAACCTTAACAGGCGAGATAGATCCGCTGAAACCATAGCTTTTCTCAGGAAGGCGTAAGGGCGCGGAACTGTTTGCGACACTGTCAAAAATTGTCTCCGCAAGGGCGACTGCGGTAAAGTGCATGGGTGATGGTGAACGAAGATGCTCACCCTTGCCGTTGCGTGGCACAGTTTTTTCTGATGGCGGTGACTCCTGAATAGATTTATCCGGCTGTGTAACCTGTAGAGCGGGAGCTGCGTTGGTCTGTGGAGTGTTCTGCACAGTCTGCACAACGGGTTGCTGTCGCGCCATGATGACAGCCACAAAAGCGGCAGCAACCGCAGTTAATCCGGCTGCGTATCCGTACCAACTGCGCCGCCCGGTCTGTGTCTGAGGCACATGAAGTTTCGACGCCAGGGTGTAGCGGGCAAGACAATCATCACAGGAAACGATATGAGACTGCAAACGTTCCATTTCACCCGCTGCAGGAGTACGATCCAGTAGTGCCGCCAAGTCTTCGTCGCTTAGACAATTACCTGAAGCGCCGGTTTCGGCCAAGGCTCTGGCCAAAGTCTTACCTAACTGCTCGTCCCTGTATTGTCGGGCTATGTTATTTTTATCGTTTTTCATGGCTCATATTTTCTTTGACGGACACAGTGTGGATTACAACAAATCATTCAGGCTTAATCCTTTCTTGAGCAGTTCTTCACGGCAATCAACCAGGATTTTCCGCAGCTTCCTCTCCGCCTGCTGTTCGTTCAGGCCCACCATGGCGGCTATGGCTGACATCTCCAGCGGTTCGGCCGCGTCATCCAGAGGAAAGCGCAGCCGCAACAGCAGACGATCATCCACCTTCAGATTCTCCATCAGCGCTGCCAGCAACTCGCCGCGCCGCTTTTGCTGAATTCTGTCTGACAGTTCTCTCTCCGGCGTTGCACTCTGGATAGCCACCAGTTCGCCGTCCTCGCCCCAAGCGATTGTACTTTCGGCGCTTGACTGATGACGCGTCTCTCTGCCGAGCAAACCGGCGTGAATCTCGCGCAGTTCGTCGGGGGAAATCTGCTCTCCAAAGGTGGTCTGCATGATTTCGGCAGCTTCACTTGCCGAATGGTTGCGCAAAACCATCAGGTCATAGACCCGCTCACCCAAGACGCCTAACTTGACAGCACGCTCCTTGGCTCGACTCCGCCCGGAACGGCTACGAACTACATCAATCACAAAACGGGTGATAATACTGGTGAGGTAAGTGGTTATGGAGGAGCGCCCCTGAAAATCCCTCAGGCGGCGAAAGTTGTCTTCCTTGAGGTGATCCAGAACCTGGACAAAGAGATCGTCGGCGTCCAGGCTGCCCGCCTGTTCCACTATATAGCTGTACCCGTCTTCGCCGGCAATCATCTGCCCTTGACCCTGGGATGGCGTATGGCCGTTGTCGGCTGCACGTTCACACACCTTGGCAATATAGCCAAGATGTTCATTAAGCAGACGACCGAAATCGGCGCTGACCGTGTTATCGGCGGGCTTTGAAGGAGAATCGGCGTTTTTTCTGGTAAAAAGTCGCAGCATTAAATGGTTATCCGCACGTTGAGAAAGTGCTGCAATGTAACCGATTTACGCGCTTCTTGCAATCAGCGATACGAGACATCAGCGATACGAGCAAGTGTGAAGATTTACCTCGACATTCGAATTAACTGTAGTCGTCCCCAAAAGCAGGTGAGGATCGCAAGGAGCTTTTTCATGGTTTGGCCGTCTCCTTTTTTTGTGTTGGTGGTATCTTATGAAGTCTGCCAATACCTTTTTCCGAGCCGGTTAAAGTGCCGTCGCCCGCCAGCCAGGCCCATTCCTTGTCGGTAAAAAAGAAATAACGACCCAGCAGCTTGCCCGTTGCCGTCTCGTAAACGCCCACATCGCCAAGTTCTGTTCCTATGGCCAGGAGCGCGCCATTATGAGAGAGCGCCAAAATCTGCGCATCGTTGCCGCCGAAAAGAGGGGAGGCAATAGTGGCGAACCGGCCAATCTCCCTTTCTTCGCGGTCATAGAGGCGTACCGATGAATCGGTTTTATCCCTGACGTCCTGATAGATAATGGCTCTAACGCTTTTATCGTTGGAACTCGCATAGTGATACCTGTTGTTTGACGGAACCCGGGCATGTTCGGTTACCGGAGTTGTCGGTACAAATTTCATGGATGCGCAGTCAAAACGCCAAGCGCTCTCCCAATCGGAGAGCCACTGGCCTTCTTTTGCCGGAGGATACGGGAATTCCTGAAGAATCGAGCCATCGTCAAGGGAGTAGAGAAAGGCGCTGTGCATCTGAAACACCGCCTTGTTGGCCGCGAAATCGGCACAGATCAGATGATTCATGGACGCTTTGGTTGGTAGATTGTCCAGCAATGTCTCTTTCAATACCTTTCCGGTGATCATGTCGTATCGCGTTACATGGGCATACCACTCGCCGTTGACCCGGTAGCTACTGTCCAGAACAAGCGCCTGGCTGGTATCGGCTGAGTAGAGAATGCCGCCGCTGAGGCGGCGCTTCATGTTGTTAATCTTTTCCAGTGAAGGGTAGCGCCAGATGAATATACCATCCCGGCCAAAGGCAAAGAGTCTCTTGCCGTCGCTGGAGAAGTCAAGCCTGAAATAGTCGCTGGGTGATGGAGCCAGTTTTTCCAGACGCTGTTTTTTCAGATCGAACAACTGTAACGGAGTCCCGGTATGTGAGATCAGCAATGATGTGCCATCCGGAGAAAAGGTCAGCGCCTGTACCGAGGGACGGCGTTTCTCCAGTGTGGCTAGTGGCGGGGGTGTTTTACTGGCGAGCAGTTGGCGATAATCATAGATTTGCACCCCTTTCGATTCGGCAATCAGCAGAAATTTGCCGTCCGGTGATTCACTCATATCATAGTAACTTGTCCCCTTTGGTTCAAAGCGGGCGATTTGTGTGCCGCTTGAGCGCTCAATTACCGATGACCAGGCGCTGGCAGCGGTAAAGAGGTACTTCCCGTCACGGGAAAAACCGGCATAGAAGGGGAGTCCGTCGTTAAAATTCACGCTCTCCACCAATTTTCCGCTGGCGGCCTCCCAGACCGGAAATTCGCTTACGGCGACACCTGCAGAAAAACGGATCGGTATTCCTGCGGTAAGGAATCTACCATCCGCCGAAAAGGAGATCCGGGTTGCAGCGCCTCCCAGTGTGTGGCGCATGGTTGCCAGCGGCTCCCCGCTGGCGGCATTGATGGTTATGACGTCACCCCCCTTTGAAACTGCGATGGTGGCGCCGTCAGGTGACAGCGCCATGGCTGAGGGTTCGGAATACCTGGAATATCTGTTGGACTCCGGACCAAAAAATTCAAATGGTTTGCCGTCAAGCGAGCGATAGAGCGAACCGTAATTGTCTATCAGATAGATTCTTGTCGCATCGCCATTGATGGCCATGGCTGCCGGGAAGCGCATTTTGTTGCCGGTATCGGGATGTAGCGCGCAGGATATTGTTCTGCCAACACCGCTTTGCACATTATAAAGCGTAATCTCGGCGTCAATGTCGGCAACAACCGCCCATCGACTATCCGGAGTAAGCAACGCACATTCATGGGCAATCTCTTTTCCCAGTTCATGCCGTTGTATAATCCGATCCTGTCTAAAATCCCATTCAATCAGGACACCCTTGTAATCCAGAGAGATGATCCGCGCGCTGTCCTGCGTAAAGCGGGCAGCAACAACATTATGATCGGGCGGCTCAAGATAGGTGTAACCTCTGTCGGCGGCCAGAGAGGCGAGCGGAAGCATTAACAGGATGACAATAAAGATTCCGGATATGGACAGGTTCATGGTTCGCACCTCATGGCTGGTTTTGGAATGTTATACCATGAAACGGACAGATGGGGATTTTTTCGCGGAAAAATTGGGCAGCCGTTGGCTGCCCATGGAATAGAAAATCTTGTTGATGCTTTCACACATAATCCCGCTACGGCGCGGTTCGGTCAATCTCCAGGGTTCCGCTCAACTACACCCCTCCGTTGCCCGCCCCGGCCTGCGCTAGTGTCTTGGCTCACGGGACTGGGGCCACAAGGCGGAAGCCCACAGTGTCGTCCCCGCGATCGCCTGGGTCGCAGCTGCCGCGTTCGGATGCCCGAACGCACGGGACGGCATCATAACTGCCGCCGCGAACCACGCGGGAGGAGCCCGCAGACGGCCCCTGCGGATCACTGTCAGGACTGTTGTGGTAGTAGTTTTCGCCATACCAATCGCTTACCAATTCAGCCACGTTGCCGCTCATATCATAAATACCCAGCCCGTTGGGCTTCTTGGTGCCCACCCGGTGGGTGCGATTGCGTCTGTTGCCATCATACCAGGCAACATCAGAAGGGTCGTTACCGCCACAGTACTTCTGATCCTTGCCGCCGCTTTTGCAGGCATACTCCCACTCCGCCTCGGTAGGCAGGCGATACTGTTTCCCCTCTTTGGCGTTCAGGCGGCTGATGAAATTCTGGACGACAATCCAACTGACAGTTTCCGCCGGATAATTGCGCCTGTCTTCTCCGACCTTGACCGTTTTGGACACGGCAGGGTTATTCCCCATGACTTTATACCACTGCTCCTGGGTTACTTCATACTGGCCGATCAGAAATGGCTGGCTGATTGTTACGCGGTGGGACGGTTTTTCGTCATTATTAATTTCATTCATGCAGTTATCGTATGCAACTTTGGACGCAAAAGGGTCATCAGGTTCTTGGCACGCCCTCGTTCCCATCATAAAGCTGCCAGCCGGAACCTTGACAAATTTCATGCCTATGGAGTTGGTAAATATTTCACTCTTTACTGCGGCAGCAGGAGATGCGCTTTCGGCAGGCGCCTTTTTCGCTTTCTTTTTTTCCGCCGCTCCAACCGCGCCAACCATAAGCGTCATGGTAAGCAGGGTAATAGCTATAACTGCTGTTTTTTTCATCTGGTTGCTCCTCCGTGATGTTTTTAAGCCTACTCCTTGCAAACTGCTTTTGCCGCCTCTTCCATGCTCTTGTACATGAAAGTCCCGGAACCCTGCGGTGCAGCCCACCAGCCGTCTTTTGTTACCAGACGCCATTTGTCGCCATTATTACATTTGATGTTGTAGTTACCGTTTGAATCCTTACCCAGAAACTCCCAGGCATATACGCTTGATGCGGCTGTGGCTATCAGCAGTGCTGCAATAACAATCTTTTTCATAATCTCTTCCTCCCTTGTGTGGTTTCACCGATTGCGGTGTTATTTATTTGACGGACGAATGCGTCAAAGTTGACAAATAATTCGTACATATATGGCGCTCCTTCCGGATATATTTATCTTTGATCAGTTTCTCCGGTTAGCACCCCCGTCAAACAGAATCATTTCTGGGAAGATAGCACCAGATCATTCAAATTTGCAACTGTAAGATCGGTGAACTCAGGCCTGGTCTTGCCGTCTGGCCTGCCTACAAGCACCGTTTTCTGTCTCGTGCAGACGCGTCACCTTCCCCCCCTTACAGATATTCCTATCAGGGGGATAAATGCAACTTCAGAAAATCCTGCTTACAGCTTCAACCCTGATTGCGATGCCTTTAAGTGCCCATTCCTTCTGTTTTGAGGAAGCAGGCAATTATTACAGTATATCCCCGCAACTGTTGTGGAGCATTGCCAAAACAGAGAGCAACTTCAATCCAAACGCAA
>CAYQMO010000013.1:0-21344 GCA_964418315.1 uncultured Geobacter sp.
GTGGCCGCCAACGAGGATACGACTGAAAGCGACATCGGTAGGGAGTGATTCCATTTCCAGGAAAGGGGGATAGTGATAGTAGCGGCGGACATTACATTAGGATAACGCCGCCGCTACATTATCAATATTCGAAGTGGATTATGCGCATAGCTCAAGATTAAAGCGGTTTGCCTTAACCATAGGTACAACTTCTCTCGCGTGCTGTTTAACGAGATCAATTATGCCGTAACCGGCCATAGTATGTAAGGTTCTCGACAAATTACTTTTGTTGCGACCAGTTAAGTCCCCTAATTCTCTGAGAGACCTGGGGTTCTTTTCCTCGATTACTCGCAACAACATTCGATTGTCATCACTCAGGACTTGAGCAAATGACTGCAAAGATTCAAACCAAACCTTGGGTTCGTCTTTCTCGGGCTTATACTCTCCCTTTGCGATAGCAATAGTCCGTTGCCTAAATTCCTCACGCGACATAATGCCGACGTTGATGCTCTTGGTTGTCATGCGTTATCTCCCTGACAATTCCTTTTAGTTCAAATTTTAGACAATCTTACCGACCTCATCCCAAAAATCCTCGATCAATTGCGCTGCTGATTCAAAATCATATTGAGATACTGCTTCACAATTATGTTTATGATCCCAAGTCACCCTTCTGCAGCCAAACTTTTTTCTGCGCGACTTGGATGAATGGCCGTGAGCGTTGTCGAATCCAACGATACGTCTATTGTGCCGATCATGGAGAGTCACGCTGTACGAAATCCCATGAGGAATCTGCTCCGTCGCGTTCACCAAATACGCCTCAAACTTAACCCAATATCCTTTGTCCAAACGGAATGTATACCCGTTCAACTCAAGTAACGTATTTAAGCTGTCGGACATTAGTGAAACTCCGCAAACCCAGATGTTATCATCTGATGACAACAATAAACTGATCATGCCATATATTCAAGAGATTTTTCAAACCGAATATGGTCAACACTTGGAACAGCTATCTGAGAACTACTGAAGATGGCCGCCTTTTGATGGCCGCCGGTTACATGCTTTTAAATGCGGTCAATTTCGAGGCAAGTTTTTTTATTCGCGGAGAATATTCGAAATTAGTTCCGTAAATTTATAATTCTATTTTTGAATCAAGCGGGTTATCTCTTTATCAAGCTTGAGTAGAGCTGCCCGTTTTTCTTTGTCATACTGATACAGATTGTAAGTTGACTCCATTTCATCCTGTGCGTGGTTCAATACTCGTTCAGAATGCTCCTTACGCACGCCAATTCTGGACATCAATGTTTTTGCTGTGCGTCTCAGATCATGAGGAGTCCAGCGAGGCAACCCAAAGTATGCAGGGCGTACCTTTGATATTCGTTGAGCCATACTGTTTCTGACAATATGATCATCTATTTTAATAGAAGAAAAGATGTACCCATCAGAATCACCCAGCAAAGACATCGCAAGAGGCCCCAAGTAAACCCTATGATCTCTCTGAACTCTAGTCAGCTTTTTACCTTTTTCTGTTTTAATTCTGTTCCACGGTATTGTCCACCAGTTACCGTCAATCTCCCTCCTGTGCATACCAACAACCTCTATAGGGCGCTGAGCCGTCACAAAAACCATCTTAATCGCCCGTTTCACTTCTGACGTACCAGGCATCTCATCGATCTGACTCCATACCAATGTTATTTCTTTGTCGGACAGTATTCTTTCCCTCCTCTTAGGAGTTATCGCTGGTATGTCATCTGTATCAATATTCATAAATGGATTAATCTCAGCATACTGTCTTTTTACTGCATATGCATACATCTTCCGTGCTGCCTTTAATACATTTCTTGCCTGTCCCGGAGCTCTCTTGGACACTTGCTCAATAATTTTGATAGCGTCTCTTGGCTTTAGTTCAGAAACTTTCTTTTCACCCCATTCTGGTAGCAGATCTGCTGTCATAGACCTTCGGTTCTCATAACTCCAAGCTTTTGAGTGGTTCACTTCTGACCACTCTGTTATAAATTTTTCCATAAGCTTTTTTATCGTCAATTCATCTGAAGATTCATCTGGGAGTTTTGCAGGAGGCTCAACAAATTTTGGTGCAAGTTCTGCCTGAGGATCTAAACCATCAATAAACATTGCATGTAATTCATTGAATTTTTTTCTGGCCTCTGCCAAGGTGAGCAGTGGGGGGATATTGCCGTATGAACCAATAGTAATCATTTTGCCTTTGCTTTGAAATTTGTATCGGTATATAAAGGTACGCGTTCCTGACGGCAATACAAGGATGGAAAATCCGTTACCTTCCCCCTTTTGGTATTGTTTGCTTCTTGGCTTTAGATTACTGATAAACTTGTCTGTGAACATTGACATTGCTTTTTCCTTTACACCAGCTTTACACTAAACAGATTGGCTGCAAGAGAATTATTATGAATCGTCATGAAGGTATAAATAGAGATAAATACGTGAGATGTCAAGGGAATACATAATAACACAGGCGTGTTATGACGTGTACAGACAGGTTGTGAAGTGCTGCTTTTTTGGCCTTACAAGCTGGATGTCACAGGTTCGATCCCTGTTTCGCCCACCAATAATTACAGCCACTTACATTGATTTGTAGGTGGCTGTTTTTTATATTTAAATCCATAGGGTCAATATCTGAGTGAGGATAATAATAATGACTTCAATAATCTTATCAGCACTAAGAAAATGCTTATTATCAGCAACGGTAATTTTGCTTGCGGGTGGATGCGGTTCAGGCAGTACTGCAACAGCGGATAAAAGCAGTGGCAAGATTACCTTTCAGAAACCATTCTCAGGTGATTATTTAAACAGCGCCCCGTTTGATCACGACCTTCCATTAAGCTTTGAAGGTGGAGGGGGCAACGATTACATTCTGACCTGGTGGGGTGGGCGTATTTATGGAATCTGGAATGGACATAGAGGACACGACTGGTTGCTGCCATCAGGTACGCCAGTTCTTGCCGTTGCCGATGGTGAGGTCGTCTTTGCGGAAGCAGAGCCTCCGTTTGAATGCGGTGATCTTGGGATGGTTAGCGCTCTGGTGGTTACAGTAAGGCATTCTGCTCTGGACGGCGACACATTTGATACTCAATATGCACACTTCAACAGGATTGACGTGAAGAAAGGCGACCTGGTCAAATCGGGCCAGCAGCTCGGTATTTCCGGAATGACCGGCTGTACGAACGGCGCTCATCTTCACTTTGAGGTTATCAGGAGAAGCGGCACCAATAACGGTAATCCGGTAAGGATTGATCCTTTTGGCTGGGCCGCAGGCCACCCTGACCCCTGGGCATTAAATGCCAATGGAGCCGCGAGTGTCAGGCTCTGGAAGGAAGGACAAGTGCCAGATGATGGTAAAAGAATCGAGGAAGTATGGGGCGCAGGTATTTTGCGATGAGTGAAACAGAAACGGTTTCCCTTCGCTTGCCGTCTGCCCGTCTTATGTGCTACAACACCCACCATGCTCCAACTCATAAACCTGTCTAAAAATTTCGCCGGTAAACCTCTTTTTACCAATATCTCCTGGCATCTGAAAAAGGGTGAACGGGTGGCTCTGGTCGGAGAGAATGGCGCCGGTAAATCTACCTTGATGAAGATTGTCGCCGGCCTGACTGAACCCTCCTCGGGTGAGATTCAGTTTGCCCGTGGCGCAAGAGCCGCTTATCTCCCACAGGACGGTATAGTTACCACCGGCCGGTCACTGTTTAATGAGGCTCGTACTGCGCTGAAAGAGTTGCTGGTGATGGAGGAAGAGCTGCATCGGATCGGGCTCGACCTGGAGAGAATCGCCCATGACTCCCCCGACCACGCTCAGATCCTGACGAGGTATGGGGAGCTGCAGGAGCAGTTTCGACATGGCGGCGGCTACACGATGGAGGCAGAGATCGGCACCGTGCTGAAAGGGTTAGGTTTTGCTCAAGCAGAGTGGCACCGAGACTGCGGCGAGTTTTCCGGCGGCTGGCAGATGCGTATCGCGCTCGCCTGCCTGCTGTTGCAGAAGCCGGATGTGCTCCTGCTTGATGAGCCGACCAACCATCTCGATATTGAGGCGCGCAACTGGCTGGAGGATTATCTCTGTGCCTACCCCGGTTCGGTGATACTCGTCTCCCACGACCGTTTCTTTATGGACAGTGTCTGCAGCCGTATTGCCGAAGTCTGGAACCAGACGATGACTGACTATCACTGCCGCTACTCCACCTATCTGCAGCAAAGAGAAGAGCGGGTGACCGCTTTACGGAATGCCAAGCGGATTCAGGATGAGGAGATCGAAAAAACCGAGGATTTCATCAAACGCTTCCGCTATCAGGCCAACAAGGCGTCACAGGTGCAGTCACGGATCAAGCAGTTGGAGAAGGTTGAACGCATTATTATTCCACCTGAACGAAAAAAGATCCGTTTCCATTTCCCTGAAGCCCCAAAAAGCGGCAAAAGTGTCGTCGAACTAAAGGGGGTGACACGATCGTTTGGTGACCACGTTGTTCTGGACCGGATTGACCTGACCATCGAAAAAGGTGAACGTGTCGCTCTGGTAGGGCACAACGGTGCAGGGAAATCAACACTCATGACGGTTTTGTCGGGGGGAGATATCCAGGGAGGTGAACATATCATCGGGCATAATGTCAGCATGGATTACTTTGCCCAGGATCAAGCCAATGTCCTTGATCAGAGCCGCTCGGCTTATGATGAACTCTACGCCGATGCGCCGTACAATATGGTGCCGCGCCTGCGCGACATTCTTGGCGCATTTCTCTTTACCGGCGACGATATTCACAAACCGGTCTGTGTTCTCTCCGGAGGGGAGCGGAACCGCCTGGCACTGGCAAAGATGCTGCTTCGACCATCCAATCTGCTGCTGATGGATGAGCCGACCAACCATCTTGATCTTAACAGCAAAGAGGTGCTGCTGGACGCTCTCAAAGGTTTCGATGGCACGGTCGTCTTCGTTTCGCACGATCGCTACTTTGTTAATGCTCTGGCAACCAGGATTGTTGAGGTTGATGGCGGATGTGTCGAAAATTATTTTGGCGACTACGAATACTACCTGAGGAAAAAAGCGGGAGCGCCTGCCTCAGTAGGGTTAACATCCGCCACCTCTTCCGCCGCCACAAGATTTTCTTGCGACACCTCACCAGCGCCATTACCGCCTCATAAGAAAGATCTGCGCCTCAAAGATCGTGAAGAGGATAAACGACGCAAGCGTGAAGATCAAGCGCGCCAGAAGCGTCTGGGCGAGATCGAATCGATGATTGCCGGTGTTGAAAAAGAGCTGGCGATATTGGAAGTCGAGATGAATGCGCCAGGTTTCTTCGATGATCCTGAGCGGAGAGTGCAGGGCGGAGAACGCCATTCTACCCTGAATGAGCGCCTGGTTGGGTTGTATGGAGAGTGGGAAGATTTGACCGTTTGAAGTTTATAATATCACAATTAAGTATGATGTCGATACAGAGTGAAAAAGCAAAAAAACAGGGCGACAGATTGCGTGTCGCCCTGGAAATGAACAAAGGAAAAACCAGCGGTCAGTGAGTCGATTCCTCTTTCAGGAAGGCCGGAATAAACATATTGATGAAATAGAACAGTATGAACGGAGTCGCAATAACCATGAGAGCGCCAAAGAGCCCTTCCTTGAAAGTCTCAAGGTCATGCGGAATAATCGGCAGATGGTAGTCCATGAAGCCCGAAAAACTGAGAGAGAACGCCTGCCCGCCTATAACAACGTTGTATCGCATCATGAATACGCCGAATAACACCAGCACTGTGGCGATGGTAGTGCGCCTGACGGTGCGCCCCGGCAGTGACATCATGATAAATGGAACCAGATTGCCTATGAAGTATTGCAGAATGAATATTTTAGTGAAGTCGCGTTCCATAATTACTTCACGGAGAATGTCCCATGATTTTACCTGAGTGTAGCCGCGGAAGATCAAGTCCAGTATTTCAAGTGTCATCGCAGCTATCATGAAATAGAGTAGGTAGTTGGAAGAGATCATGACCTCTGTATGTTTGGTTGATTCCAGTTCCTCGGCATTTGGGGCATCTGCATCAGTCGCCCAGCGGGCCAATTTGCTTCTGGCCATATACTTGCGGATTTCCTGAACTATTACATACGTCAGGATACAGAGGGCAACTCCCGAAACTACCGCCGAACAGATGAAGATTACCGGCATAAGCGGAGTCATCCAGAGAGCATTGGCCTTAACCGAACCGAAGATGAACCCCGCATAGCCGTGCAGAAAGCAGGCGACGGGGATCCCTATCCCAGCCATGATCTTGCAGGCTTTGTGATCCTTTTCTATCGCCTCGGGGCTGATATCCCACGCTCCCAGAGTAAGAGCCTGAAAGATCATCATGCGTCCGTTGTCAACTATGCTGCGATTCTGCTTCGCCATCAGGCCCTGCGCCGTCTGGACAAAATATTTGCGGTATACCAGCCAAATTTCAGATGCGACAATCGAAGCGTACGTGAGAAACACAATACCGAAGGCCGAGATTGCCGAAGTGAAATGCGGCGTCATAAGAACATGGATACCGCGAAACGGTTGTTGCAGATGCAGCATTAACGGCATCATGGCCACCGGGAGCAGTGCGAACGAGAACACAAGGGAAAACCGGGCGATCTCCTTCAGCTTTTCAACGCCAAAAACATGGTAGAGAGACGAGAGTACGAAGGCGCCGGCGACAAGACCGGTCATGAAAGGATACATAACGATCTGGATCGACCAGTAAATATACTCATTCGGCAGGGTGAACAGTTCCTTGATCGTCCATGCTTCACCGTGAACGATCATTGCTTGCTGTGCGATTTCTCCGACCATGGCTAACGCACCTCCTGGGCAAGCCCGATATAAAAGGCTTGAGGCTTTGTTCCAAATTCATCCTTAAGCACTCCGACACGCTCATTCATTATGACCTGAGTGATCGGGTCGTTTTTATCGTGGATATTACCCATCCTGCGGGCTTTGAAGGGACAGGCGTTGACACAGGCGGAGTCAAGACCTTTGCTGAGACGGTGATAGCAGAAGGTACATTTGTCAACAACTTTGGTTATCGGGTGAAAAAAACGGGCAGCGTACGGACAGGCCATGATGCAGTAACCGCAGCCGATACACCACGTCCGGTCAACCAGTACGACACCATCATCAGTTTTATATGTAGCGCCAACGGGGCAGACCTGCGTGCAGGCAGGTGATGAGCAGTGATTGCACAGTTTGGGGACAAAGAACGCTTTACCGACATTTGCCTTGTCAATCTCCTTGTATTCTCCCCGTCCGAGATCGACGCGCGATTCGGGGAAGCCATTGAGTGCAGCTTTGGGGCTGTCCACGTAGCGTTTATCGTCTTTGGTGTAGACATATCGCTCCACCCAGGTTCGGGAAACATTAGCTTCAAAAGGAACATCATTTTCTGTTTTGCACGCTTTTACGCAAAAGCCGCAACCAACGCACTTGTTGGTGTCGACAAGGAACGCCCACTGGATGTCGGGATTTTTAGCGAACACTTTTTTGGGATCGATCAATGTCAGAGCCGAAACCGGCACTGAAGCTCCGACAATTACCAGAATACATTTTTGTAGAAATTCTCGCCTTTCCATTATTTCATTCCCTCCAGACTGGGATTATGCGGATTATGACATTTTACGCAATCCATACCGGTGTTGTGTGTTTTGGGGTCAACACCGGGGATACGATGCCGCTCGCTTGTTGCATAGGGGAGATTTGTGTGACAGCGGAGGCAGAGTCCGCGACTGCGGTCGATGGTCAATTTTTCCGGTTTTTCGGGGTGTTGAAATGCCGGACCGTGACAATTTTCGCAGGGAATTATGCCGTGCAGCTTTTCAGTACGAACCTTTACGACGTCACCATGGCATGCGCTACAGTATTCATGCATTCTCTCGCGGCCTGAAGTTGAGTATTTCGCCGGCTGGTTCTTCCATTCCGCTTCGTTCGACAGACGATGGTAAGAGTACATAAAACCCCTTTTGCCTGAACCAAAGTCATTCGGTACGTAGAAAAAGCGAAACAACAGTAACGCTGCTACAAAAGCAATGACCACGTACAGGGGTCGCCAGACATGACTTTTCACTCGCCCTCCCTCTTGCCACATTAAAATAGTTGCAAAACAAAGCTTGTAAAAACAGTGGTAAAATTCTGATAAAAAAATAGAACAATATTTGTACTCTTGTCAACAACTAATCCTAACATAAAATTGAGACATAAAAATTGCCTCCGCCGGTAAAAGCCTAACTGGCAGCAGCCACGATATTGGGCAATTTGGAGTGCGATGAAATCAGTCGTTCCGGCTCGTGAGCCGAGAGCAGGGCGCTGTCGCCCGCTCCAGTAAGTACGCTCACCGACCGTACACCCGCTGCATGGCTTGCCTTGATGTCGATTGGTGTATCACCAATATAGAGCGCCCTGTCGGGTCGGACTTTGAGCTGGCTCAATCCTTTGAGGATACCCTCCGGGTCTGGTTTACCTCTTGAGACATCGCCACCGAGAATAATTGTGTCGAAGTAATCCAGAATGCCTTCCTCACGTAACAGCCTCATCACTTCCGGGCGTGCTCCACTCACGATGCCGAGTCGTATGCCACGGCACTGCAGCGTTTCCAGCGTCTGTGCAACCCCTTTGAACAGTGTGCCGAATTCGAGCAGTACCCTCGGCCATTCAGCGTTGGCACGGGCAAACAGCTCTTTCAGGATGGCGTCGGCATCGCTCTGATCCTGCGGAATCAATCCCTTCCAGAAATTATTTCCGGTAGCGAGTGAGTAGCGGACATGCTTCTCCGTTACTACGAATCCGAACGGTTCGGCAGCAAGCCGTGCCACTTCCAAGTAGGCACCTACCGAATCGACCAGGGTGCCATCAATGTCGAACAAGATGGCTTCGGCCTCCAGCGGTTGGCACAAATGCACCCTGATCCGGGCATTGTCGGTGAGTGACAGGTGCGTACGTATCGGCAGCGCTGCAACGAGTTCCATTTTGTCTGCTGGATAGTCGGCAGATTCCGGCAGCAAGACCGCCGCCGGGAAACGTCCCTCTATGCGTACCGGATAACAGCGAGCACGACAAAAATCGGGAGTTTCAGGTTCGATACACTCTCCCGTCATGCTACAAAAACTCTGCCAGCGCGACAGGTTTGCGTCGTCCTTCAGGTTCAGGTTGAGCGTGCCGGGGTGTGGGTCAATACCGACAAGATCGATGAGCTGACGTCGTACCCAATCGATTTGCGTAAGATTTTTTGCCAGCCCCAGCCCATGCACAAGATGACCATCTATGATCATCTTCCCGATCCATTATCCCACACTTGCGGCTCTGACAAACCGGGAGAGCAGAGTTCAATGCGGTAAGGAGTGACCACGACAACTCCGTAGTTCTGGTCATCCGGTCCCTGAAAATAGTTTGCGAGGGATTCCTTCCAAAAGCCGTTACGTTCCACGGAGTCAGTGGAAAATTCTGCGCGCCCCTGAATCTGCAAATATGGCTTCATGTCTGCCGGAGACGCAACACCGCAGGTCAGATGCACCTCGGGATTATTTTTGATCTGTTCGACCTTGCGGGAGTGCCTGAATGTAGCAAACCGGACAGTCATATCCTCCCTGCCTTCACAAAATACGTACCGAACCCATGGCTTCCCTTCAGAGGTGATGGTCGCACAGCAGGCTAGTTGGGATGGCTGCAACATCTCGATAATGCGCTGTTTCACATCGGACATATCATCTCCCATTTTCAGAAAGTGGCAATTCTATCTCATCGCGGTTGCCCAGACCGAGTGCATTGTCGATGAAATACATCTTATTAGGTACAATTTTGTACCATCGCACCTTGGTCAATGCCTTGACGATAACTGCGGGGGCCTGAGCGATCATACCGATGACAGGAAACTTTCGGCCGTATAACGTGCGGGCTCTATGCTCCTCGTCCCCGAAAATTTCGCTGGCGACACCTTCAATCTGCACGCCTTTGATATCGAGCCAATCGGAGTAATCCTCCTGGATTGTTACCGCTACCTGCGGGTTTTGCGTCAGATTAAGGGAGTGCCGACTTGTTGGTGAAGACAGGAAGTAGAGGATACTGTCGTCATTGACGTAGAAAACCGCCGCCGCCCAAGGATAGCTGCCGTCGCTGGTAGCGAGGGTGGCAACATTGTGTTGCTGCAGATAGAGCCACGCTTTACTGGATTGCTTCATTTTCATGCAGGCGACTGAGGCGATATGATAGCTGCCGCCGCGTCAGGCCAAGCAGTCTGGCCGCTGCGGAAAGATTTCCGCGCGCTTTGTCCACGGCGGTTTCCACCAGCATCCCTTCCACTTGATCCAGCGTCATGACTCCGTTAAAAACCGCCTCGCACAAATCCCGTCCGGTCTCCGAACAACCCGCTACGATTCCACCGTTTATGCCGACACTCCCGTTGATATCAAGGCTGAATTCCAGTGAGCTGTCTTCGTTGTACGACGAAAACATCTGGTCAACTTCTACCCTTGTGGCATTCGGAGCAAGAATAACACCGCGTTCAATCACGTTCTGGAGCTCACGGATATTGCCGGGCCACGAATAGGAGAGCAGTGTTCTCTTGGATTTGTCGGTAAATCCGCGTAGCTTCTTTCCGTGGACTGCGGAATATTTCTCCAGGAAGTTTTTAGCAAGCAGTGAAATGTCAAGTTTGCGCTCTCTGAGTGGCGGGATGGCAATCTGAAAGGCGTTGAGGCGGTAATAAAGATCTGAACGAAACTTGTTCTCCTTGACCAGGAGCTTAAGGTCGGTGTTGGTTGCCGCCACCAGTCGCACGTTGACCTTACGGGTTTTTTGGTCGCCAAGCCGCTCAATTTCTCCCTCCTGCAAGACGCGCAGCAGCTTTGCTTGTGCGGATAGCGGGAGATCACCAATTTCGTCGAGAAACAGTGTGCCGCCGTTGGCGCGTTCGAAGCGACCGGGGCGTGAAGTGAGAGCGCCGGTATAGGCCCCTTTTTCGACACCGAACAGCTCCGCCTCGACCAGATCATGGGGGATCGCGGCGCAGTTGATAGCAATGAACGAAGCGTTGCGGCGGGAGCCCATCTCATGCAGCGAACGGGCGAACACCTCCTTGCCGACACCGGTTTCGCCGAGCAGCAGCACCGTAATCTGGCTTTTCGCCGCCTGCAGGAGCAATTCGTAGGCGGACAGAAAGGCCGGGGAAGTCCCGACAATATCAGTCGGCAGTTTTTCCTTTTCATTGATGGCCGACCGCAACTGCACAACCTGTGTCTGCAAGTCTATCAGCTGCTCGGCAATCGACTCCCGGCTAAAAAACTGGGTGTAGTCCGTTGCGTCTTCCCACTCTTCAACCGGTTTCCCGATGATGCGGCAGTTGTTTGTCCCCATACCAACGCACTCGACCTCCTTATACAATATCCGGCGTCCCATAAACGACGAAGTATAACCGCAGGCGTAGCCGATCTGACTCCAACACATCGGTTCTGAACAGATACCATAGCGGTGTCGGTGCCATTGCCCTTCCCAGGAATTTTCCCAGAGGAATTCACCGTAAAATGAGCCGGCGCTCCGGTCAAATTGAAGTTTTATGGGAGTTACTGTAACAACACCTTCCAGCGTATGAAGTTGCGGGCCTGTCATGAAAATTTCTATGTCACTGCCGGTTTTTGTTCGTTTGCTGGCAAGTTCAAAATCCCGCAAGCCGGCAGCGTACCCCATACGTGTGATCAGACCGCGCGCCCGATCCATGCCGAGAGTTTCAATCAGCTCCCAGCGCAGTGTTGCCTGTGCCTCAGAATGGACAAGCAGCATACGGTGTTCATGAAGCCATATCTGACCTGAGTCGGTACAGAAATGCAACCATCCACGGAGATCGCTGGTGGCAATGTCGCCAATAGCAGTTTGTGTTTTTTGTGATTTTGTCATTATCGCTCTGGGTGGTGGAATTAAACCGTGGTTATACTACATATGCTGGCATTCCTATGCAAGCAAGAAAAACAGCAAGAAAAACATTCTCCGGAACGACCGAATTGACAATTTTGTCATAAACGGAAAAATCTAAAACGGGATATTTACAAAATGGTCAATTGTCGAACTGCTGTTGTTGTAATCCCGTTCAGCACTGAGCTATTTCAGGTGATGGATTCTGGGTTTGGCAGTAGGAAAAATGCATTGTACTACTGCACGTTTACGATTTAGTGGAATATTTAAAATGCCTTGAATAATTAATACAACGATGTTTGGCATGGAGAGTGCTTCGCACTATGGCTTCTGAACCGAGTCATAACTAACCTGTAGGGAGGAGCCACTATGAAATTTCCAAATCCGCACGATTTAAAAACAATTCCGGGGACTGAGGGATGGGAAAGAATGTACCCGTATCAGTACCAGTTCGTCACTGACGATCCGGAGCGTCAGGAGTATGAAGAAAAAGCCTTCTGGTTCTATGATGGCCTCCACTACCCCGAAGCAATCTACCCGTTTGACACAATCTGGGATGAAGCATGGTATCTGGGGCTTTCACAGTACAACAACCGTATTTTCCAGGTTCCGCCGGTGCGCGGTGTCGATCATCGCATCATAAACGGCTACATCTATATATCGCCGGTACCGGTCATGGATCCGGCAGAGATCGGTGGCCGTGTTCCCAATTTCATGGAGCGGGCAGGCTTTTACTACAAGAACTGGAATGAGCTTGAGGCCAAATGGGAAGTCAAGATGAAAGCGCTCATCAAGCAGATCGAGGATCTGCCTATCTCGCGTCTCCCTGATCTCGAAGATATCAGCGTAGTAACCGAAGGGCTTGGCGAGTCCAAGGGATACCATCTTATCAAAACGTATGATGACCTGATCAATATGGGCATCCAGTGCTGGCAATATCACTTCGAGTTTCTGAATCTTGGCTATGCCGCGTACGTGTTCTTTCTTGATTTTGTCCAGAAACTGTTTCCAAGTGCGCCTCTGCAACGCGTGACGCAGATGGTCGCGGGTATTGACGTTATCATGTACCGCTCCGATGACGAACTGAAAAAACTGGCTAAAAAAGCCATAGAGCTTGGAGTTGATCAGGCTCTGACCGACAACAGGGAGTGGGTTGATATCCTGGCAGCGATGAAGGCATTGCCCAAGGGAGAGGAGTGGCTCGCCGCTCTTGAGGTGGCTCGTTATCCTTGGTTCCATGTCTCCACCGGTACCGGCTGGTCACATGCCGACAAAAGCTGGAATGATGATCTTAATATACCGATGTCTGGTATTGCAACCTATATAGATCACCTTAAGAAAGGGATGGAGATTGAGCGCCCAATGGATAAGGTGCGTGCCGAGCGGGATCGCATTGTTGAAGAGTATCGCAGCCTCATCAATACGGAGGAGGAGCGCAAAACCTTTGACGACCTGCTTAACACCGCAAAAACAGTCTTCCCGTATGTGGAAAATCACCTGTTCTATGTAGAGCATTGGTTCCATACCGTGTTCTGGAAAAAGATGCGTGAAGTTTCTACGATCATGGTAGAGCACAAGATGATCAATGATGTCGAGGACATCTGGTATCTGCGCCGTGACGAAATCAAGCAGGCTCTGTGGGATATGGTTACCGCCTGGGCCACCGGGGTCACGCCGCGTGGTACAAAAGTCTGGCCGAAGGAAATTGACTGGCGCAAAGGGGTAATGCAGAAATTCCAGGAATGGAGTCCGCCGCCTGCCATCGGCACCGCGCCTGAGGTGATCCAGGAGCCCTTTACCATCGTGTTGTGGGGTGTGACTAACTCCTCAATTTCTGACTGGGCAGAGGTAACTGATAGTGCCGATCCAGACAGTATCACCACCCTGAAGGGTTTCGCCGGCAGCCCCGGCATCGTTGAGGGTAAGGCAAGAGTCTGCCGCACTGCAGACGACATCCGTCTGTTACAAGATGGTGAGATACTGGTTGCACCGACCACTTCACCCTCCTGGGCGCCGGCCTTTGCCAAGATCAAGGCGGCAATCACGGATGTTGGTGGCGTAATGAGCCACGCGGCAATTGTTTGTCGTGAGTATGGTCTCCCTGCAGTTGTAGGTACCGGACATGGCACTAAGATCATCAAGACCGGCATGATGCTCCATGTCGATGGTTCCAGCGGCGTTATTACCATCCAGCGCTGATATTCTGGTTTCGAGTTGAATTACGTAGCCAGGCAAAACAGCGGTGGTATACGAGGAGAAGATGGTCATGAATAATGCTGTAATTGCTATTGAAAGGGTCGGTAATCCCAGAAGTGGTCGTATGTCGGCGCTTTCACCGGTTACCGGCCTGCCGATGGTCTGCTGGCTGGAGGAGTGCCGGAAGGAGTCGGTAGATCTAGTCGGAGGAAAATGTTCTTCTCTCGGAGAGCTGATAAATGCCGGAGTACGCGTACCTCCCGGCTTCGCCCTGACCACAGAGGGGTACCGGCGCTTTATGGCCGATGCCGGCATAGACCTTGAAGTGCAGTCCCTGCTGGTCGGGCTCGATGCTCAGGATATGGAGGCGCTGGAGAATACCAGCAGCGCCATTCGCCGAATGATCGAAGCACAATCGTTTTCCACAGAGATAGAGGATCTGGTTGCCGAAAACTACCGGAAGCTCTCGGTACGCAGTTGTGTACCGGCAGTTCCGGTGGCGGTTCGCTCCAGTGCTACCGCAGAGGATCTTCCCGGTGCAAGTTTTGCCGGACAGCAGGACACGTATCTCTGGGTGCGTGGCACCGATGAGGTTCTGCATAACATGCGTCGCTGTATATCAAGCCTTTACACTGGACGGGCCATCGCCTACCGGATCAATCAGGGGTATGGAGAAGAGTTGGTGGCAATCAGCGTAGGTGTGCAGAAAATGGCCAATTCATTTACCGCTGGTGTCATGTTTACTATCCATCCGACCAACGGCGATCGCTCAGTGATTGTGATCGACTCCAATTACGGATTCGGCGAATCAGTAGTTTCTGGTGAGGTGACACCGGATAACTTCGTTGTAAACAAGATTACGCTTGATATTATCGGACGCACCATCTCTCAGAAGGATATCTATTATACTGTTGATACCAAGACCCAGGAGTCCCGAAAAATTGAAGTGCCCTTCGAGCGCCAGAAGGTGCAGTCACTGGTGGACGATGAAATCACCGAACTGGCCTGGATGGGCAAGCAGATAGAGAAACATTACGGTCGCCCCATGGATATCGAGTGGGCGGTGGACAAGGACCTACCCTTCGGTGGCAACATTTTTATTCTGCAGGCTCGTCCCGAAACGGTCTGGAGTCAGAAACAGCAGCCTGTGACAAAAGCAGGGGTTTCCGCAATGGATTACATCCTGTCCAGCATGCTTGAAGGTAAACGTTTGAAGTAGTGCAGTAATATTAAATCGAAGCAGTTATGATTCATACATCAAAACCAAAGGAGAGAAAGAATGAGTAAACCCGAGATAGCACCCATTAACGACATCCGCAGTTACATTGCAGCGCTGGATGCGCACGGATTGTTACATCGCGTCACAGCCGAGGTTGACTCTAAGTTTGAGCTCGCCCACGTGTCAAAGGTTAATGAAGAGCGGAAAGGCCCGGCACTGCTCTATGAGAATGTAAAAGGGCACACGATTCCAGTCTTCACCAGTGCCTTTACCACACCAGAGCGCATCGCAATCTGCCTGGAGCAGGATCCGTCGCTTACGATGTGTCAGCTTTCCCGAAAATGGATGGAACTGACCACCAAGCAACTGATCAAACCCACATTCGTAGATAATCCACCGGTAATGGAAAATATCATTCCGAAGGATGAGGTCGACCTGGATAATTTCCCTGCACCCTGGTTTTATCCGGATGACGGCGGTCGATTCTTCGGCACCTCCGGCTACCTGGTTACCCAGGATCCGGATACCGGCTGGACAAACTGCGGTACCTATCGTTCACAGGTGCTGGGCAAGAACATCCTCGGCTCGCAGATCATCAGCGGCAAGCATGGCGATTTTCACATGAAGAAGTATCAGGAGCGTGGCGAGAAGATGCCGGTCGCATATGTGGTAGGGGGCGATCCGATCCTGTTCCTGGCCAGCTCCACTCTGGTCAGTGCCCAGACGGACGAGTATGACGTAGGCGGAGCGCTGCGCGGTCGTCCGATCGAAGTATTCAAGTCCGATCTTACCGGATTGACGCTGCCGGCCAACGCCGAGATCATTGTCGAGGGGTGGATGGATCCGAACGAATTGATGGAGGAAGGTCCGTTTGGCGAATACACCGGTTACTACTCAGGCAACAAGATGAAGGACTACCCTAAGCCGGTGATACGTGTAGAGCGCATCATCCACCGCACCAAGCCGGTCTTCTGGGCAACCACGGTCGGCAAACCGATAAACGACACACATATGGTTCAGTCGATCAACCGCACGGCCACGCTCTGGTACGATCTGGAAACCGCCAAGGTGCCCGGCATCCAGAGCGTCTACTTCCCGGCCGCAGCCACCGGGCGCTTCTGGGTCATTGTTTCTGTGAAGCAGATGTATCCAGGCCACTCGAATCACGTAGCTGACGCTGTAATGGGGAGTACCACCGGGCATTACGGCGTCAAAGGGATCATCATTGTTGACCATGATATCGAGGCAGATGACATGGATCGTGTCTGGTGGGCGCTTGCCACCCGCTACGATCCTAAGCGATCGACCCAGATCATCAATCGTGGCCGCTCAACCCCGCTTGACCCAGGCCTGCCGATAGAGGCGCGTGACATAGTCAGCCGCATTATCATGGATGCCACCACACCGTACGAGTGGAAAAACAAGCCTAACGAGATTTTCATGGATCGTGAGGTACTGCAGAAAGTCTCCGATCGCTGGAACGATTACGGCTTTTCTGGAGCAAGCCCTGTCGCGGATATGATTACTCGGCTGACCAAGCCGGTAACCGGCAAGAAAGGCAAGTAGAACGTTAGTTCCCTCCGCCCGCTGGGGGGAGGGAATTTGTTGCTTGAGAGGGAGTACTTAACATGAACACGAAAAAAGGCATCGTCATAATCTGTAACCTTGATACCAGGGGAGAGGATATCATCTTTGTCAAACATCTGATTGAGTCACGTGGACATAACGCCTGGTTTCTGGATTTCAGCATGGAGGAACCACCCCCGTTTGCAGGTGATATAACCTGTGAACAGGTTGCAGAGCGTGGCGGCATGACGATTGAGGCGGTTCGAGAATATTACCGCTCTGATCGCGACAAGGCGATGCAGAACCAGATCAATGGTGCGATAGCAATTGTTGGCGATATGCTTAAAGAGGGCAAAATCCAGGGGGTCTTCGGGGTTGGTGGCGGAACATCTTCTCTGGTCGGGACCAGCGTCATGAAGAGCCTACCGTTCGGAATGCCCAAACTCATGGCCTCCCCCATGGCGGCACACCCGGTCTATGTCGGCAAATACGTCGGCACCTGCGACATCACCATGCACCACACGGTACTTGATGTGGTGAAGATGAATCCGCTCCTGAAGGCGCAGATCATCAACGCTGTCGGCGCTATCTGCGGCATGGTTGAGATGACACAGGGGACGAACATTGTCTTTGAAAAGCCGTGCGTTGCCATATCCTCGTTCGGTTTCGGCGAGATGGCTGTGCAGGCTGCACTCGGCATGCTGGAAGATGCCGGTTTTACCCCGATTGTCTGCCACGCCCAGGGGAAAGGGGACAAGGCGATGGAGGAGATGATCCGCAGCGGCGCTTTCCACGGGGTTTTGGACATTTGTACCGGTGGTATCATGGAAAACCTCTTCAATGGTAATCGGGATCCCGGCCCGGATCGCCTTGAAGCAGCCGTTGAAACCGGTATCCCTATGTTGTTGGCTCCCTGTGGTCTCGATATTCTTTCCTATGGCGGTCGAGCCGACATGCTGGAGAAAACCAAAGATCGTCCACAGTATGTACAGGATTCTCTCCGTGTTCAGGTACGCACCAGCGCCGATGAGCTTCGCCAAGCTGCGGAAGTCATTGCAGAACGGCTCAATCGAGCCAAGGGAGAGTGGACATTCCTGATCCCGCTCAAGGGGTGGTCGTCGCAGGATATTGAAGGCCGTATCATCTACGACCCGGTAGCCGATGCAGCCTTCGTAACACGGTTAAAGGAAAAACTGACTGCTCCTGGTAGAGTCAAAGAGGTCGATCTACACCTGTACACGGTCGAATTTGCCCGTGTTGCTGTAGACGAGTTTGTACACCTTTATGCTGCCGCAAAGAAGTCTGCGATTTGATTTGGAAGTGGGATAAGGAGAGTTGCACATGCCAATGTTAGTGCGTGACTGGATGAAAAAAACCCCGACTAAAATTCCGAGTGACACACTTGTTACGGAAGCAAAACGTCTTCTGATAGACAATAACCTGAATGCGGTGCTGGTAGTGGATAGTGATCGTTTGCGTGGGCTGATAACACGGCACAACATAATGCGCATGAGTCACTATGTGATGCGCACCCAGAATGCTGATGAGGTCAGCTTTTTTGTTGATCGCCTCAGGGTGCGGGATATAATGGTGCGCAAACCGGCAACCGTTCAGGCCGATGACACCATAAGACAATGTCTGAAGTATGGGAACGAGCTTATGGTGGCTCAGTTCCCGGTATTGGAAGGTGAGCAGGTAGTAGGCATTATTTCGGCCAAAGAGATATTTCAACTCGCGGCTCATTTTGCTGGTGCGCTGGATGGCGTGCCTGCGTGATGGGCAATACTACCATGAGGTAAATCAAACATGACTCTTCCATTGATAGTGGCAATAACCGGAGCGTCAGGCGTAATATACGGGGTTGAGATGCTGCGGGTGCTGAAGGAACTAGGTCAGGAGACCCACCTCATCGTCAGCGATGCTGCCCGCAAAAATTTTGCCATTGAGACAGAGTACAGTTATGACGAGGTCAAAGCCCTGGCGAGCGTAGTGTACGACAACAACGATATAGGTGCTGCCGTTGCCAGCGGTTCTTTCCGCACCCGAGGTATGATCGTAGCGCCCTGCACGGTAAAAACTCTTTCGGCAATTGCCAATTCGTTTACCTATAACCTGATTGTGCGTGCTGCAGACGTAAGCCTCAAAGAGCGTCGGACGCTGGTGCTTATGGTGCGTGAAACGCCGCTCCATAAGGGGCACCTGGATCTCATGTTGCGTGCAGCAGATTATGGCGCGGTGATCCTGCCACCGATGCCGGCTTTCTATCATAAACCGGAGACGCTGATGGACATCATCCATCAGAGCATCGGCAAGGCACTTGATCAGGTCGGTATAGAACACAACCTTTTCAAACGCTGGAGCGGGCATAATTCCGATAGGCTGGGTAGAAATTTGCAAAAGGGTGCCGAGTGAGTCGCATGGAGATACCTGAAGGATCTGATAGACTGGTCAGCCTTGTTGAAATAGCGAAAGGGATGTACGACCGGGCAGGTTTGAAGCGCCATAATTGGGGTCATATATCCCGAAATTTCCGCCGAGCCGTGAAACTTCTGGAGTGGGAGCCTGCAAATGTCGAAATTTCGCTGGCCGGAGTTGTCCTTCATGACATTGGATATTTTTACGGCTGCCTAAAGGATCATGCGCATGTTGGCGCCGAACAGTGTGGAAATATTCTCGTTGAGCATGGTTTTGGGTCGGAGGAGGTTGCAGCTATCAAGCATTGTATTGTCTCACATGATCCTGCTAGTGGAGTCCTGCCACAGACCATGGAGGCAAAAATCGTTTACGACGCAGATATGCTGGACAAGTCAGATATAGCACAGCTTCTGAGCGGCAGTTTGTGCGATGTTGCCGAAGAGTTCGGGGTGACATTAACGGAACATGCAGGCAGCTTTGTAAAACGGTTCGAGCCGTTGCTCAAAGAGGAACGAGCCTTCTTCACCGAGGCAGGTAAAAAATGGGACAACGGCGATCTGGCAGCTATCATCGATCTGGCCAAACGATTAAAAAAACAGACAACCTGAAACGGCAGAAACTCATGCAGCACAAACCAGAAGAAAAAGGAGACTAAAATGAAAATTGTTGCCTGTACCAGTTTTATTCGCACCATCTGTATTTCTGCAGTTTTTTCTCTGTTGATCGCCTCCCAGGGCTGGGCGGGCGGAGGTCAACACTATCCAAACGGTGCTGAAGATTTTATGGTCGGCGCCCTGCCACCCCCCGGAGTCTACCTTGTCAACTACATGCTTTACGTCAAGAAGGATTCGCTGAAAGACAGCTCCGGCAATAACACCGTTACTCCAGGTGGCCCTTTGGATTTAAACGCAAAGGTGCTGGCAGAAGTGCCGCGCCTGATCTATGTTAGCCCCTACAAGCTGTTCGGAGCCAATCTGGCGGCCCATGTTTTTCTTCCCCTCTACAGTGCCGATGTGTCTGCGTCTGTAGGCGGTGCTAAGGCTTTTGATGATTCGAAAAATGGCCTGGGCGATATCATCTTCAGCCCGTTTGTATTAGGCTGGCACTTCGGCCCGGAACTTCATGTCGTTACCGCCCTCGATATGTGGGCTCCGACCGGCAACTACGACAAGAACAATAACGCTTCTGCGATTCTCTCGAAAAATCACTGGACCTTTGAACCGGTAGTTGCCGTTTCCTATCTCAAAGAAGGTTTCGATGTATCCGCCAAACTGATGTACGACTTCAACACTGAAAACAGCGACACTAATACCAAGCCGGGACAAGAGTTCCATGTTGATTGGGCGTTAGGCTACAGTATGAATAACGGTTTCACCGGCGGCCTGGTCGGCTATAACTACTGGCAGGTTACTGACGATAAAGGCACGGGCGCTGATCCAAAAATGCAGGATAGTCAGGTTGGCGGCATCGGCGTTGGTCTCAAATACTGGCCGAAGCAGGGTCCGTTCAGCGCAACTCTCAAGCAGTACTGGGAGTATAACGCCAAAAGTATGCCTACCGGTCCTCAGACCCAGTTCAAAATCATCTACGCTTTTTAGCACGTAAAAGTCACTGGTGCCCCAATCATATAATGGGGGGAGAAATCCCCCCATTTTTTATCCAATGAGCAGATCAGGCCGAGAGATCCTGGTTGTGGAGGAAGCAATGAGCGACACTAAAACGATACTGATCATTAACCCCGGCTCGACCTCAACAAAGATCGGCATATTTTCGGTAGGAAATATGATTGTTAACGAATCGGTAAAGCATGATGACGAAGAACTACGAAAGTTTCCAACCATCTGGGACCAGTACGATTTCAGAAGGGATGCAATTTTAGACTTTCTAAAGAGCAACAACTTCTCAATGAGAGAGATTGACGCCATCGCCTGTCGCGGTGGCAATGTCAAGCCGCTCCCCGGCGGTATTTACCGGATCTGTCCGAAGATGATTGCTGACATGAAAAGCGGCATTTATGGCGGGCACCCTATCAATGTGGGAGG
>CAYQMO010000013.1:21354-30425 GCA_964418315.1 uncultured Geobacter sp.
ACATAGTGGACTGGTTTGGGGATACTATATTATCAATGTGGGAGGACTGGTGGCATTTGATCTCGGGAATGAGTACAATATTCCGGTGTTGACGGCCGATCCCCCTATGACTGATGAGTTGTGCCTATCCGCCCGCTACTCAGGAATTCCGCAGATAGCCAGGCAAAGCAGTTTCCACGCCTTAAACCAGAAAGCGACCGCCAGAAAGATTGCTGCCGAACTCGGCAGGAAGTATGACGACGTTAACCTGATCGTCGTACATCTGGGTGGGGGGATCTCGGTCGGTGCCCACAGAAAGGGGCAGATTATCGATGTCAATAATGCCCTCGACGGAGACGGCCCGTTTTCTCCGGAGCGGGCAGGCTCACTGCCAGCCGGCGACCTGGTCAAGCTCTGTTTCAGTGGAGATTACAGTAAAGCTGATGTGCTGAAATTATTGACCGGCAACGGGGGTTTATTTGCCTATCTCGGAACGACAAACGTCATTGAAATCGAGCGACGGATCGAAGCAGGTGACTTGAAAACGGCAGAAGTGTTTGAAGCGATGATCTACCAGGTTGCCAAGGAGATCGGGGCGAGCGCGGCTGTACTTGAAGGGGAGGTTGATGCCATAGCCCTGACAGGGAGTCTGGTCTATTCCAGGCGGTTGCTGGAGAGCCTGAAACGGAAAATATCATTCATAGCTCCGATATATCTTAACCCCGGCGAGAACGAAATGGAAGCGCTTGCAGATGCGGCTATGCGCTATTTCAACCATGAAGAAGAGCTGTCAGTATACAGAGGTGGAGAGGAGTAATAAACATGATTTTGTCACTCAATGACCTGTACGATGCCGTCAGGGAAAAGGCGATAAAAAAAATTGCCATAGCCACTCCCGAGGATGAAGGGATCATCAAGCTGGTAAAGAACACCATGGAAATTGGTATCGCCACGTTCATCCTGGTGGGTGATGCCGAAAAAATCTCCGTACTGCTCCGCAAGGAGGGGCTTGACGATTCAGCTTTTGAAATTCATCATGCCGACAGTCACAAAGCATCTGCGGAAAAGGCGGTCAGCCTGGTTGTGGAGGGTAAAGCCACTGTTTTGATGAAAGGGGAGCTGCACACCTCCATCTTTCTAAAGGCCGTTCTGGATAAGGAGCGTGGGGTGCGGGGCGGTGGCCTGATCAGTCAGATCACAGTCACTGAAAAGGTAGAGGGGGAAGGGCTGTTGATGTTCACCGATTGCGCCATGAACATCGCGCCGACATTGGAAGAAAAGAAGCAGATTATTGAAAATGCCGTGGGGCTTGCCATAAAGCTGGGATACGTCAGACCAAAGGTGGCTGTGCTGTCGGCGGTGGAGCTTGTCAATCCGGCTATGCCGGACACCTTGGATGCCGCCATTCTCAGCAAGATGGCGGACCGAGGGCAGATTGAGCATGCAGTAGTCGATGGCCCCTTTGCCCTGGACAACGCAATCTCCATTGTTGCTGCCAGGCAGAAAAAAATCGGAGGCGACGTCGCCGGAAGGGCAGATATCGTGCTTGTACCAAATTTACAGGTCGGCAATGTCATTCATAAAGGGTTGACATACCTGGCCAACAAAAAGATTGCCGCAGCCGTAATGGGCGCCAAAGTCCCCATTGTTATGACGTCCCGGGCTGACACCACCGATACAAAGTTATACTCTATCGCAATCGCAACGTATATTTAGTGAATTTGTGCAGCAGGCTGAATTCAACTGAATTTCAATTGACTTTTTTGCATGGCGCTATTATCTTGCATACAAGGTAATAATTGACGTGATTTCTTTTCGTGAGAATATTGTATTTTTACTCGCCAAGGCTCACCAGCGGGCGCAGGGGGCTCTGAAAGCGAACCTTCAGCAATTTGGCCTTACGCCGATGCAATGCCTGTTCATGGAAACACTCTGGGAGGAGGACGGCCTATCCGTCGGGGAGATCGGGCGGCGTATTTCTCTCGACACAGCCACCCTGGCAGGGATTCTGGATCGTATGGTGACTGCGGGATGGGTGAGGCGTGAAACTGATCAGACGGATGGCCGGGTTATTCGGGTGCATCTGGCCGAAAAGGCACATGAGTCAATTCCTGGAGTGGCTTCTGCCATTGAAATTACCAATAGTGAATTGTTGAAGAATTTCTCAATGGAGGAGAAACTCCTGTTCAAACGGTTCCTGCGTGATGTGAAGGATTGAAGTACTTTTTGACGAAAAATGCCTCGTATGCAATTGAAAAAATGCTATAATAGACACCGAAGGAGGTGGATTTATGTATATGCCTGATTTTGAGTATCATGCCCCGAAAAATTTGACCGACGCTTGCGTGCTTCTTGACGAGCTGGGGGAGAGGACCATTGTTCTTGGCGGAGGCTCGGATATTCTTCATAAGCTGAAGAATGGTCATCTGACCCCCGAGCACGTGGTGTCACTGAAGCACATGACGCAGTTGCGGGAGGTCCGATACGAGCAGGGACGAGGTGTGGTTATCGGAGCCCTGGTTACTCCTCACGGCGTCTATACCTCCAGGCTTCTTCAGGAACGTTACCTCTCCCTTCCGATGGCCTCACACGAAATGGGTAATCCGCAGGTCAGAAATCGTGGCACCGTAGGTGGCAACATCTGCAATGCTTCGCCTCTGGCGGATCTGCCGCCGCTTCTGATTGCTCTTAACGCATCAGTCAAGGTTGTGCAATACGCCGGCGAGCGGATTGTTCCACTTGAGGATTTTATCTGCGGACCGGGCAAAACCCTGATCAAGCGGGATGAAATTCTGACAGAAGTCATAATCCCAGATCAGCCTGCCACTGGGAGCACCTATTTGAAGTTCGGTCTGAGAAAAGCGGGCGCGCTGGCGGTTGTCGGCGTAGCCGTATCGGTAACGGTAAAAGACAATGTACTGGTTGATGTCCGGATAGTCATGGGAGCAGTTGCACCGGTACCGATGCGGGCAAAGGATGCTGAGGCCATGCTCAGGGGGCAGGCTATTACCGATGCGCTGCTGGAACAGGCTGCTGACTCCGCTGCAGCTGAATGTAAACCGATTACTGATCTCAGGGGCTCGGCGGAATATCGCCGCGAACTGATCCGGGTGTTGACGAGACGCGCCCTGCGCAAAGCTATCGATGAAGGCCATGTATAGAGGGAGAATGACATGATTAATCAGACTATTACCGACAAGGATGGGGTGAAGCGCTATCTGATCACCCTCAACGTAAACGGCGATGCCCGCACTGTGCTGGTGAAGGGGAATGCCATTCTGGCCAATGTACTGCGCGATGAGCTTAACCTTACCGGTACCAAGAAAGGGTGCGAGCTTGGCGACTGCGGCTCCTGTACCGTGCTCTTGGATGGAAAACCGGTTGACTCGTGCATGGTTCTTGCCATTGAAGCCGATGGGCTAGAAATAACCACTATTGAGGGTGTCGCCGTCAACAGCAAGCTTGATGCGATTCAGGAGGCGATGATCAACTTTGCCGCCGTGCAGTGTGGCTACTGTACCCCCGGCATGGTCCTTTCTGCCAAGGCCCTTCTGACACGCAATCCCCACCCGACCGAGGCGGAGGTACGGGAGGCTATTTCCGGCAATCTCTGCCGTTGTACCGGGTACGTCCATATCGTAGAAGCTGTTCTCGCCGCTTCCGAGGGTCGGCTTTCACCGGGCGAACACGAATATCTACGTGAAGAAGGAGGTACCGTATGAGCAGGCAATATAGCGTCATAGGCCACAGCGTCCCCCGTATCGACGGCCCGGAGAAGGTCACCGGGGCGGCCAAGTACACCCTTGATCTGAAGTTCCCTAACATGCTGTACGGCAAAATTCTGACCAGCCCTCATGCCCATGCCCGGATCATCTCCATTGACACCTCCGAGGCCGAGGCGCTTCCGGGAGTCAAGGCGGTTATCACCCACAAAGATGTGCCGACCCTGAAATACGGTTTAAGTCCAGCTCGCTGGGATGAGAACATCTTCTGCAGTGATAAGGTGCGTTTTGTCGGCGACAAGGTTGCAGCAGTTGCCTGTCTCGATGAACCCACCTGTTACAAGGCACTGAAACTTATCAAAGTGGAATATGAGGTGCTGCCGGCGGTACTCAACTTTCTCACTGCTATGGATGACGGGCAGCCAAGGGTTCACGATGAATACGAAAAGAACATCAACACCGAGATTCATCAGGAGTTTGGCGATGTCGCCAAAGCCTTTGCCGAGGCCTACCATGTGCGCACCGACACCTTTATCGGGCAGCGTACCTATCAATGTCCTATTGAGCCGCACACCGCCGTCTCCATGTGGGATAACGGCAAGCTCACCGTCTACTCCAGCACCCAGTCACCGCACTACTTCCAGTATTACATCGCCCGGGAGTTCGGCATGGATATTGGCGATGTCAGAATCATCAAGACTTTTGTGGGTGGTGGGTTTGGTGGCAAGCTGGAGCCGACCGGACTTGAATTCGCCGGTGCCGTACTGGCCAAGCTGACCAGTCGACCGGTGCGGATGTTCTATGATCGCGCCGAGATGTTTGCCCACAACCGCGGGCGTCATGCCCAGCAGATGGAAATCACCACCGGTGTCGATAAGAACGGCAAGATTCTGGTGGCACATGCCAATTTCAAGATGGACGGCGGAGCGTACACCAGCCTCGGTATTGCCAGCGCCTACTACGCCGGCGCGCTGCTTCCGATGACCTACGAGTTCGACAACTATAAATTCGACATGTACCGGGTCTACACAAACCTGCCCGCCTGCGGCGCCCAGCGGGGTCATGGCGCTCCGCAGCCGAAGTATGCGTTTGAGAGCCACCTTGACAATGTTGCCAAGGATCTCGGTATTGATCCGATGGATATCAGGATACTGAACGCTCGGCGGGAAAATACCGTTACTCCCAACGATTTTAAGGTCAACTCCTGCCATATGAAGGAATGCCTGGAGCGTGCGCGGGTAATGTCCGGATGGGACGAGAAGAAGAAAAATCGTATCCCCGGCCGCGGCATCGGGGTTTCAACCGGCAGTTTTGTCACAGGTGCCGGGTATCCAATCTACCGTACCGACATGCCGCACGCCTCGGCTTTTATCAGGGTTAACGAGGATGGTACTGCGGCTACACTCTATACCGGGGCGGTCGAAATCGGTCAGGGTTCTGACACAGTACTCTGCCAGATGGCTGCCGAAGCGATGGGGTACCGCTATGAGCATATGAAGATCATTGCCGCAGATACCGAGATCACCCCGCTTGACTTCGGGGCTTATGCCAGTCGCCAGACCTATATGTCAGGTACAGCAGTCAAGCTGGCCGGTGAAGAGATCAAGAAGCAGATCCTCGACATGGCCTCTGCCATGCTCTCTCTTCCTGCTGACGATCTGGATAGCGACGACGGCATCGTGTTCTCCAAGTCCCGGGCGGGGAAATCCCTCACCTTCCAGGAGGTTGCCCGCAAGCACTTCGTCCTTAAGGGGCCACTGCTCGGCAAGGGTGTCTACACCCCACCCAGACTGGGGGGGACGTTCAAGGGGGCTCCGGTTGGAACATCTCCGGCTTACAGCTTCGGCGCGCAGGTTGGAGAGGTGCAGATTGATGCCGAAACCGGCGAGATTTCTGTGCTCGGTATCTGGGATGTGCATGACTGCGGCAAAGTGATCAATCCACGTCTGCTGCACGGCCAGGTGCATGGCGCACTGTTTATGGGAATGGGTGAATCGGTGTGGGAAGAGGTGCTTTTTGACGACAAAGGCAGAATACTGAACCCCGAACTGGCAAACTACCGTATGTTGTCCGCAATGGATATGCCTCCGATAGAGTCAGAAGTGCTTGATACCTACGAACCGACCGGACCATGGGGAGCCAAAGAAGTTGGCGAAGGGGCCACCAATCCGACTCTCGGCATGTTTTCAAACGCAATTTTCGACGCTATGGGGGTACGGGTGAACAGCCTGCCTCTCACCTACGAAAAGGTATGGCGGGCCCTCAAGGAGAAGCGGGAACGGGAAGCGGCGGAAGGGAAATAACATGTGGGACTGGATAGGCAAACTTGACGAATTGCGTCGCCAGAATCAGTTGGCTCTGCTGGTGACGGTCATAAAAAGCAGCGGCTCGACGCCTCGCAAGCAGGGTGCCAAAATGATAGTCCTGCCGGACGGCACTTTTTTCGGCACCATAGGTGGCGGAACACCTGAATTTATTGCCCTTGATGATGCCCGTAAATGCCTGAACGAACTGCAGAACAATATTTCTAGCATACCGCTGCAGCAGAGGGGTGAATTCCCCGCCTGTGGTGGAACCATGGAGCTTTACATGGAACTGGTAAACAACAATCCCTGCCTGTACCTATTCGGAGCCGGACATATAGGCCAGTCGTTATGCCGTGTTCTTGAAGGAACCCCTTTTCGCATCCATCTGGTCGACGAACGGGAAGAGTGGATCAACTCGCCCCTCATTCCATGCAATGTTATCCGCCACCAGAGCCACTGGAGCGACTTCATTCAGAATGCTAACTGGTGCGACAAGCGCACGTTTGTAACCGTCGTAACATTTAATGGCACGGTTGATCAGCAGGTGCTGGAAGAGGTGCTGCCGCATCCGACCCGCTTTATCGGCATGATCGGCAGCAAGGGGAAATGGGCAGGAGTAGAAAAGAACCTCGAAGGTAAAGGATTCGACCTTTCACGGGTACGCTGCCCGGTGGGGCATAATAATGGTGGCAACTCGCCGCAGGAGATCGCCATCAGTATTGCCAGCCAACTTCTTGCCACCTATTACTGCCGTGAATAACAAAAATATTCCCCTGAATGCGCTGACCGTCATAATCCGGGGTGCCGGAGAGCAGGCAAGCGGCATCGCCTGTCGCCTGTACCGCTCAAACTTCAAACGGATCCTCATGCTGGAAACATCTTCCCCGCTCGCCGTCAGACGTCAGGTCTCTTTCTGCGAAGCGATCCGTGAAACCAGCGCGACTGTTGAAGGGATCGAGGCGGTGTGTGTCACAGACGATTGCGAGCGTTACACCGCCTGGGAATCTGGAAAAATCGCCGTACAAATAGATCCGCAGGGCTTGAGTTTGAAAAGTTGCAAGCCTGACGTCTTTATCGATGCCACCTTGGCCAAGCGCAACCTGGGTACCTCTATAGCCGACGCCTCGCTGGTCATAGCCCTTGGCCCTGGTTTTACAGCCGGAATGGATTGCCATATCGTGATTGAAACCAATCGCGGCCATGATCTAGGCCGCCTGATCTTTAGCTGCATGGCGCAAGCTAATACAAGTATTCCCGGCGACATCTCCGGTTACACCAGTGAACGGGTGCTGCGCGCTCCGATGGACGGTACCTTTACCACGGATAAGCAGATTGGTGACCCTGTTCGCAAGGGCGAGATCATCGGTTTGGTCGGCTCTGTAGCAGTGGTTTCGCAACTAGATGGTGTCCTGCGCGGCTTGATCAGGCCTGGTTCTAGCGTTCGAAAGGAGCTCAAAATAGGTGATATTGATCCGCGGGGTGAAGCTGGGTACTGTAACACAATTTCCGAGAAGGCTCGAGCGTTGGGCGGTGCGGTGCTGGAAGCGATCCTGGCGGTATACAATGCCAAAATATGATGTCGCTCGAAAAAATTATTTGTACTGAGCCACACGGAATTGTCAGCTTTGTCGGCGGAGGGGGGAAGACCAGCCTGCTGTTTCATCTGGCACACCAACTTGCCCACTCCGGTAAACGGGTACTGACAACTACGACCACCAAGATCTTTGTTCCCTCATCTGAACAGTCGGGAACGGTTCTAGTTGTTGCTGACCCTGAAGCGCTCTTGATGCAGGCATCACACCTTCTTCTTAATACAAATCACATTACCGCCGCTGCTGTTCAGATGGATGAAAGTAGCAAACTTAGGGGGTTCGCCCCGGAAGCCATCAGCCTCTTTCAAAAATCGGGGATGTTCGACTGGATACTGGTTGAAGCCGATGGCTCAGCCCGACGTTCCCTCAAAGCGCCTGCGGAACACGAACCGGTTATTCCTGCTGACACAAGTGTGCTGGTTGCTGTGGCTGGTCTTGATTTGATCGGGGAGCCGTTATCTGAGCAACTTGTGTTCCGCTCGACGTATGCCGGTGAAATAATGGGACTAAGTATCGGCGAAACAATTACTGAAACCTCGCTGGTACGCCTCTTCATGCATCCTAACGGCTCATTCAAAGGTGCCCCACCCCAGGCTCGGCGCTTCATTTTTCTTAACAAGGCGGATAGCGCAGAGAGATGCGCTTACGGAGCAACGGTGTCTCACATCCTCAGCCGGATTGAGTCGCCTCCGGCGGAGGCCGTAATTGTCGGTCAGGCACTCGATTCACTGCGCATCCATGCGCTACATCAGTTAACGGTGAAGACGTGAGCCGCACTCCCAGTATAACCGGTATTATCCTGGCAGCCGGCACAGGGAGCCGCATGGGACGAACCAAGCAGCTTCTCCCGTTCCGTGGACAGACAATTCTGGAATCTGTTATTGATAACGCACTAGCTTCAGCACTGGATCAGGTAATTGTTGTGCTCGGCTTTCAGGCTGTCACAGTGGCACAAGTGATTGCCGGGAAAAACGTCACCGTTGTTGTTAACCCCTTATACGAAAGCGGTCAGAGCTCCTCTTTGAAAGCTGGCCTTCAGGCAGTGACGCGCGAAGCAGATGCTGTGCTCTTTCTGCTCGGAGACCAGCCACTTGTCACTCCCGAGACGATTAACCGCATCCTCGCCGAATTCGAACGGTCACCGCATAGTCCCGTCGTGTTGCCTCTCTTTGCAGGAAAGCGTGGGAACCCGGCACTCTTCAGCCGGGAAACATTTGCTCGCATCGAACGTTTGAGTGGCGATTATGGTGCACGCTCCCTGTTCACAGAGTACGCCGGGCATATTCTCGAAGTTGCCGTGAACGACCAGTCCATCCACTTAGATGTCGATACGGAAGTAGATTATCATAGGCTGTTGGAGAGTACAGAGAGTGAAAAATCTGATCTGCAGTTCAAAAAAGAATTTTTGAGAGCACCTATATAGTGCTTTTTTTTTAGTTATCGTTATGCTATTTAATCGACACTAAATTATA